>CAZUTB010000353.1:0-2823 GCA_964622905.1 uncultured Oscillospiraceae bacterium
TCGGGCCCGCAAAGCTGACAGCTGCGGTTTACAAAAGAAGGGCTAGCCCTTCATTACATCCCATAGCAGCCGTGGAGTCAGGGACTATGGAAAAGCCGCTTGTATGCTAAGGGAAACCGACAGGTTTCTTTGACAAAGCGGGCGTTATGGCGGTAAAATAGGCACCGGCAAGAACATTATTCAGTCCGAAACGAGAGCGATATTATGAACAAGGTTTACTACTGCTTCCCTGGCGGGAAACACAAGGCTCTTACTATGAGCTATGATGACGGAAGGGTCTACGACAGGGAGCTTATCCGAATCTTCAACGAATACGGAATCAAGGGCACATTCCACCTGAACAGCGGGCTGTTTTCAAGCAAGTACGGCGAGCGCATTCAAAGCGGCGAAATAGCCAAGCTGTACAAGGGGCACGAGGTTGCCTGCCACACCTCCACTCACCCGACGGTAGCGCGCTGTCCGCTTCCCGAGGTTATAGAGGAAACGCTTTCCGACAGGCGCGCGCTTGAGGGAATAGTCGGCTATCCCGTGCGCGGAATGAGCTATCCAAACGGCTCATACTCGCCCGAAATTAAGGCGGCAATGAGAAGCTGCGGAATAGAGTATTCAAGGACGGTAGGCTCTACTGAGAGCTTTGCGCTTCCGGAGGATTTGATGGAGTGGAAGCCTACCTGTCACCACAACCATAAGCTTATGGAGCTTGGGAAGCAGTTCCTTGAGCTGCATAAGAAGCAATACCTGTACCTGATGTATGTATGGGGTCACAGCTACGAGTTCGGCGAGGGCGGCGGCTTTCAGCCGATGGAGGATTTTTGCAGCCTTATGGGCGGCAAGGACGATATATGGTACTGCACCAATATCGAGTATGTTGACGCTATGAAAGCGCTCAAGGCGCTGGAGTTCTCGGCGGACAACAGCTTTGTTCACAATCCCTCCGCCGCCTCCGCGTTCATAAGCGTAAACGACGCGCCCGCAATTGAAATAAAGGGCGGAGCAACAATTTTGCTGTAAGCAAAAGGATAAAGGAGCGAAATAAATGAATCAGCTCACGGATTACAGGGATGCAATCACCGGCTATGCCGTTCGTAAATATACCGTAGGGCCCGAGCGCAATTCCAAGCTTTACTTTACGAGCGAGAATTTCTCGCCTGATGATAAATACTTCTACTTCAACCGCCAGCAGCTTGACAGCCGTGACGACGGCGGGCTTTACAGAGGCTCTGTCGAAACCGGCGAGCTTGAGCGCATAACAGACACGACCTACCGCGGCTTTGCGATGGACAGGGAAAAGAACATCGGCTATACCTGCAAGAATGAAACAGAGGTCTGTACCGTTGACCTTTCCACCAACGAGATAAAGAAGATAGGCGACCTGCCCGAAAACGGACAGATAACGGGTCATCTGACCGCCGCAAGCAGCGGAAGAGTTGCGTGCAGCTATCATCTGGCAAGCAAAATTTACGCCCTCGTGACCCTTGACCCCGCCACGGGAAAGAGCGAGATTGTTTACCAAAGCGATTACCGCCTCGGTCACGCGCAGATTTGCCCCAGCGACGAAAACCTGATATTCTACATTCACGAAACCGAGGGCGACGCCTTTCAGCGCACATGGATGTACGACGTTAACGAGCGCTACGCGCGCCCCTACTATGTAGAGCATCCGAACGAGTGGATAACCCACGAGGTATGGGCGGCGGACGGAAGCGAGATGGCGTTCATGAAGCTGCGCGGGCGAATCATGATAGGCGATAAGGACGGAAGGCATTTTGATCAGGTTGCCGAAAGCGAGCAGCTTCTGCACCCCTGCCTGAGCCGCGATAAGAAATGGCTCTGCGCCGACAGAATCAGCTATCTCGGGGTAACCGTTCAGGAGGGAATCGTGCTTATCGAGAGGGCTACCGGCAAGGCGAAGCTGATAGCTGCAACCGGCTCCTGCAAGTCCGGCGCAGACCATCAGCACCCGTCCTTCAACCGCGCAGGCGATATGATTTTCTTCAATAATCCCGATGAAAACGGAATTGCGCAGGTCTGCACAATCGACCTAAGCCAAGTAAAGCAGGACTGGTAAAACAAAACAGACAAATAAAAGCGATACCGCAGAATGATAGTCATACTGCGGCATCGCTTCTTTATGCTGTATTCTGTTCATACTGTGTTGTGTTCTAAAAGGCTTGCGCTTTGCGGCTTTGCGCCTACATCTCGCGCCTGCCCTCCATCGCCTTTGAAAGCGTGACCTCGTCGGTATACTCAAGGTCGCCGCCGACGGGAACTCCGTGAGCGATTCGAGTAACCTTAACGCCCATCGGCTTTATAAGGCGCGCGATGTAGCTCGCGGTCGCCTCGCCCTCAATATCGGGATTCGTAGCCAGAATGACCTCTGTTACGCTCGTATCGCCAAGGCGCTCAAGCAGCTCCTTTATGCGAATATCGCCGGGGCCAATTCCCTCCATAGGCGAAATTGTTCCGTGCAGAACATGGTAAAGCCCGCCGTAATCGCGCGTGCGCTCCATAGCATATACATCGCGCGGGTCGCGGACAACGCAAATCTGCCCGTTGTGCCTCTCATCGTTTACGCAGATTGAACACAGCTCGCTTTCGGCATAGTTGCCGCACTTTGTGCAGTAGCGTATTGCCTTCTTGCCCTGATAAATGGACGCGGCAAGCTCGCGTACCTGCTCCTCGCTCTGCCCTATAATGAAGTAGGCGAGGCGCTGCGCGGTTTTCGGCCCTATTCCGGGCAGGCGCGAAAGCTGATTGACCATTCGCTGAATGGCCTCTATCTGCTGAGCCATTTTTTAGAACATTCCTCCCATGCCGGGGTTC
>CAZUTB010000354.1:0-2809 GCA_964622905.1 uncultured Oscillospiraceae bacterium
GACAGACAGACAGACAGACAGACAGACAGACAGACAGACAGACAGACAGACAGATAAGTAAAGTCTGTTCTTTCGGCGTCGCTAATAATTATGTTGTTAAGTGTGAGCAGAGCTATGTTCTTTGAAATGTAGTTCTGCTTACTTTTTATGTGATAGGGGGAAAATGAAATGAAATTTTTATATCAGTGTTGCATATAACCCGCCGCTTTTAACTGAATCTGTTTTTCAAATCGTAAGGAGGAAAAAGAGAGTGAAGAAAAATATCGGAAGGAACCGCGTATCGCTCAAGCGTCTGTTTTCGGTGCTGTTGTGCTGCATTATGTTCTGTAGTCTGCTTCCGACCTCTGCGCTAGCTTTATCGGTAGTAGAAATTAATGCGAGGAAAATATTTGAGAATGCAGAGCTGCAGGGCGGTGACTTTACGTTCAACCTGACCAGCGACGAGCTTGCTATCGACGGAGGAACGATTACAGCGACAAATGATCCTGAGGGAAATATCGTATTCCGCTTTGAAATTCCCGACGGAGCACCGCCGGGCGACTATTACTTGATTATACAGGAGGTTGACACCGGTAAAACAGATGTAATCTATGATGTGACGTCAAAGCTGTTGATACTTCGTATTAACGACAATGGAACTTATTTGCAGCTGATTGAGCGTGATGACGGCAGCTATGAGCCAAATGGGGTCCCGATATTTAGGAACATCTATAATCATCCGCTCCCGCCCACGCCTCCGCAGACGGGCGATAACGCCAATACATCGCTTTTGTTTGCGCTTGTCATAATGTCCTTTGTCGGTCTTGTCACAATCGTCATAATCGGCAGAAGGAAGAAATCTTTCGGCGGAAGATAAGCGTAAAAGGCATATAAACATAGGTTCTGAGCCGCTGAACAAACGGGGTCGAGGCTGCGAAAAGCCTTGACCCTTTTGTGTATTCCTCGGAAAATGAATTGCCGCTATTCTCATGGGAGCATTGCAAATACGGACAGAAAGGATGATGCCGTTTTTTGCCCTGCGCCTTTTGCACTGTACTCATCGAGGGCGGATAAGCATATTTCGGGCTTTCCCGCCAAGGCTTGCCCCAAAGCCGCCGCGTTTTCTTCATTTAGCCTCCCGATTTTGCTTTCTCGATATTGACATAATCGCCTTTTGCGCGCGATAATTAGGCATATACCCGCGAATAATAAGAAAAAGCGGGAGCGGAGGAATTATGACCGGCAGAGCTAAAAGGATTAATCCCTTGGACAATGTAGCCGTTGCGCTTTTCCCTTTGAAGAAGGGCGAATCGGAGCTTGAAACCGTGCTTTTATCCGATATTCCGGCGGGGCATAAGTTTGCCCTCACGGACATCGCGATGGGCGAAAATGTAATAAAGTACGGCAGCGTGATAGGCAGGGCGACCGAGAATATTTCCGCGGGCGCTTGGGCGCACACGCATAACGTGAAAACAAACCTGAGCGGGCTTTCCGAGTATGAGTACGCTCCCACACGCGTTTCTGCCGCTTCTCCCGCTGAGGGCAGCTTTATGGGCTACCGCAGGAAGGACGGAAGGGTCGGAATCCGCAATGAAATCTGGGTAATTCCGACGGTCGGCTGTGTCAACGATGCTGCAAAGCGAATCGCGGAGAAGGCGAACAAGCGGCTCAAGGGCGTGATTGACGGCGTTTTCGCCTACACGCATCCCTACGGCTGCTCTCAGCTTGGCGACGACCATAAGAACACGCAGAAGCTGCTCGCGGCATTGGTCAAGCATCCGAACGCGGGCGGAGCTTTGGTTATCGGGCTTGGCTGCGAAAACAATAATATTCCTGTCTTCCGCGAGGTTTTGGGCGAAACGGACGATAGGCGCGTCAAATTCCTCGTATGCCAGGATGAAACGGACGAGGATGAAGTCGGCGCTCGGCTTATCGGCGAGATTGCAAAAGCAATGCAGAGCGACGAGCGCGAGGAAATGCCGCTTTCGGAGCTTGTTATCGGGCTTAAGTGCGGCGGAAGTGACGGCTTGAGCGGAATCACCGCAAATCCGCTGCTTGGGCGCGTTTCGGACGCGGTGTGCGCCGCAGGCGGCTCGGCAATACTCACCGAGGTTCCCGAAATGTTCGGCGCGGAAACTCTCCTTATGAACCGCTGTGCAAGCCGCGAGGTTTTCGATAAGGCTGTTCGGATGATAAACGGCTTCAAGGAGTATTTTATCCGCTATAAGCAGGAAATATATGAGAACCCGTCCCCCGGAAACAAGGCGGGGGGAATCACAACGCTGGAGGATAAATCCCTCGGCTGCACGCAAAAGGGCGGCGCGGGCGTTGTTGCGGACGTATTGGATTACACCGAGCGGCTCACTAAGAAAGGCTTGAACCTCGCCTACGGTCCCGGCAACGACATCTGCGCGGTAACCGCGCTCACCGCTGCCGGCGCGCAGCTCATACTCTTTACCACGGGGCGCGGAACGCCTCTTGGCGCGCCCGTTCCGACAATAAAGGTTTCAACAAACACCGCGCTCTCGGAAAGAAAGCCCGCTTGGATTGACTTTGACGCGGGAATACTCGTTTCGGGCGCGGATATGGACACCGCCGCCGTACAGCTCCTGAAGCTCGTAACGGACACAGCAAGCGGAGCGGAAACGAAGAATGAGCGGAGTAATTGCCGGTCGATTGCGATTTTCAAGGACGGCGTAACTCTGTAAGTCCTGTTCGCTGAAAAGCCGCCTCTCGCGGTGTTGTCTGCGCGACAGCCGAGGCAGTCACGTACCGCCGAGTACGCTCCTGCCATGGCTGCGCTTGACGCCTAGCGATAGACGACTTTTGA
>CAZUTB010000355.1:0-2800 GCA_964622905.1 uncultured Oscillospiraceae bacterium
GCCGAACAGTAAAAGCTGGAAAGCGGAGCAAATAAGCAAAGCGCATTTGCTCCGAAAGCGGAGCTGCGCGCAGCGCAGCGAAGCGTTAATCGTTCGCCTTCATCGACTCCACCATGTCGATTGAGTCGATGCTCTTTTTCATAATCTGATTGACTATAAGCGTGAAAAAGAGGGAGATTGCAAGGGCGTAGACGAAGCTGAGCGGGTAAATTGTGCGCCCGAACATGACCGCGTTCACCTCAACGGTTCTTACCACAAAAGAGTGCAGCCACACACCGAGAAGCATTCCGAACGCAGTTCCGATAAGGCTCAATATATTGGTTTCGCGGAAGATATAGCGCTGAGTTTCCTGCCGATAGAAGCCAAGAACGCGGATTGTGGCAAGCTCTTTGCGGCGCTCGCAGACGTTAACATTAGTAAGATTAAACAGCACCACCATTGAAAGCATTCCCGCGGCGAGGATTAGCACGATAACGATATAGTCTATGCTCTTAACGGAGTCCGAGAAGGTTTCCATTATTGAAACGGAGGTTCTTGCGTAGATAATGCTCTTGCAGGCAATGGCTCTCGTTACGATATCGTTCGCCTTCCCGTCATCGGCAAGCGTGCAAATAATGGATTTATATTCGGGCTTTTCGCCGAAGGCGCGTTCGTAAGCTTCGGGCGACATATAGGCAAACGCCGCAACATAGTTTTCGGTAACGCCGTCAACTGCTATCTTTGCCCGCTTTCCGGAGGCGCTCTCAAGGGTTACGGTGCTGCCCTTCTTTGCGCCGAGCTGCTCCGCAAGCTTTTCGGTAAGGATTACGCCGCTTCCGCCGCTTTGAATTGCCGCGCCGCTCTTCCTCTCGCGCAGGGTTATGAACTGCGGAAGCCTCACGGAATCCTCGGCAACGGCGATATTGACGCTTTGGCTGTTCCCGTCAAGCAAAGCTCTTCCGCTCTCCTGCATAATAGGCATACTCGCCCGAATAACGCTATCATCGGAAAGGAGCGCCGAAAGCGCCTCATCGCCTCGAAAACCGCTCTCGCTGTCAACGGCAAGGGTGAGATTGTACTTATAGATTTCACCGAACTGCTTATCCACAATATCGTTTATAGAATCGCGCAGACCAAAGCCCGTAACGAGCAGCGCGCTGCACCCTGCAACGCCGACGACCGTCATAAACAGGCGTTTCTTATAACGGAAAATATTGCGCGCGGTGACCTTGCGGATAAACGACATACGCTTCCATATGAACGGGATTCTCTCAAGCAGTATGCGCTTGCCCGCCTTAGGGGCTTTGGGAACCATTAGCTGCGCGGGGCAGGAGCGGGTTATGCCAAAGCACGCCGCCCATGTAGCCAGCAGGATTCCGCCGATGGTTATAGGCGCAACGGTCAAAACAATCTCGGGGCGTATAGGCGTTGACACCGCGGGCAGATGATACATCATTCCGTAAGCGTTGCTGATGACCGCGGGGAAAATACGGAAGCCGACGGCAAAGCCCAAGGCGCAGCCGAGTAGCGACGCGGACAGGCTGTAAATCAGGTATTCGGAAAGCACCTGAAAATCGGTAAAGCCAAGCGCTTTGAGCGTTCCTATCTCCGTTCTCTTTTCCTCGACAAGCCGCGTCATGGTGGTTAATGCAACAAGCATTGCCACAAGGAAGAAGAATACAGGGAACACCTTGCAGAGCGCTGCAACCTTTTCAACATTGCCGGTATAGCTGGAATATCCGACCAAATCGCGGCGCGTCCTTATTATCCATTCGCCGTCTTCGATGTCGGTTAAGCTGTCCTCCGCGTCCGAAATCTCATCCCGCATAGGCTGAAATCTGTCGGAAGCGCTATCTGCCTCCTGCGCCTTGCCGGAAACAGTTTCCTTAACACTCAGCGCGGTAGTCTGAAGCTGAGCGGCAAGCGCCTTCGCCTCGGGGCTTCCCGTACGCGAGAGCGCCATGATGACGCTGACGGACTGCGAAAGCCGCTTCGCGTCGTCCGTATAGAGCGCCTTAGCCGCGCCCTCAGCGCTTTCAAGCGAGGCAAGAAGGCTCTTTGCGCTATCAATTTTTTCGTTTGCCTCGGCTTTCAGGCTCTCTGTTCTGAGCTTTGCCCGCTCCGTGCCGAACGGCTCAAGCTCCGCCGTCGCCGAATCCTCCAGCGCCCTGTACTCGTCCGAGAAGGTATTAAGCTTTTCCGCACCGTCAAGGGTCAAATACAGGTCGGTATATACGGAGAGGGAATATAGCTGCTCCTGCCCGTACACCGCAAGCGTTATAGCGCCCGAACCGACTGCGCTCGGCTCGGTTTCAACCGAAATGAACATAGGGCTTTGCACTATTCCGACTATTTCAAGCTCGCTGACTGAGTAGGTATCGGAAAGCTTATCATACCCTTCGTTTTCGGGCGAAAAGGTGAGCTTTTCGCCTATTTCGGGCGCGCTCTGCGCGTAGCCGCTCGGCGCCTGTATAACGCACTCATTCACATTTTCGGGCATTCTGCCGCTGAGAAGCGTAAGCGCGTTAAGCTTCGTTTCGCATCTTTCATCAAGCGTTCCGAAGATTCTTGAGGTATAGGTATGTCCGCCGCTTGTGTTCAGGACAGCGTCCGTAACCTTTGCCGCCTGTACGGAGGCTGCAAAGGGAAGCGCTGCAAGCGCCTCGGCGTCCTCTGCCGTAACGCCCTGCGTGCCCTTGATATCAAGGTCAAAAAAGCACGCGTCGTCCATATATTTATCGGCTGCCTCCTGCATATCGGGGGTAGTCGCCTCAAGCCCCGCAAGGAAGCCCGCGCCTATCGCAACTATAAAAAGAATGGA
>CAZUTB010000356.1:0-629 GCA_964622905.1 uncultured Oscillospiraceae bacterium
CTCTGAAAATTCCTGACGAGGAAGCCCTTTTGCCTGAGCGCCGACTGGAACGCCTTGCCCGAAATGCCGCTATATGAAGCGAAAACGAAGTTGGTTTTGGACGGAAGCACCGTCATTCCAAGCTCGCGGAGCGCTTTTTCGGTATAATCGCGCGCCTGAATTATCTTTTCAACGCAATTTTCGCAGTACTCCCTATCGTCAATCGCCGCCTTGCCGACCGCCATTCCCAGCCTGTCTATTGTATAGCTGTTGAAGCAGTTCTTAACGCGGTTCATTCCGTCGATGAGCGTTTCCGAGCCTATTGCATAACCAAGGCGCAGACCCGCAAGCGAGTGGCTTTTGCTCATAGTTCTTGTGATAAGCACATTGTCAAATTCATTGATGAGCGAAACGGCGTTTTCCGTATTGAACGCGGCATACGCCTCGTCGATAAGCAGCACCTTGCCTATTCCGTGGGTATACTCCGCAAGCCGCTTAAGCTCAGAAACCGGTATGGCAAGTCCCGTAGGCGCGTTGGGATTAGCCAGAGCAACGCAGCCGCCGCGCATAAGGTCGTCCGCGCAGATGGAGAAATTCTCCTTCACCGGAACAACGGAATAGATAACCTTGAAAAGCTCCGAATAAACGGG
>CAZUTB010000356.1:639-2772 GCA_964622905.1 uncultured Oscillospiraceae bacterium
ACGAATAGGTGATATCGGGGCAGAAAAGCTTCTCCCCCGCAAAGAACGCCGCGAACGCAAACGCAAGCACCTCGTCCGAGCCGTTTCCCGCAAAAATCTGCTCGGGTCTGACTCCGTTATAGGAAGCCGCGCTTTTGCAGAACTCCGACGAATCTGTATCCGGATAAAGGCGAAGCAGCGAAATGTCCGTTTCCCGCAGAACCTTTTCCGCCATAGGGGACGGAGGATAAGGATTTTCATTGGTGTTGAGCTTTACAAAAACCTGTTCCTTGGGCTGTTCGCCCGCAACATACGGCGTTAAGCCCTGCGCAAGAGAGCTGAGATACATTTCATTCGCCTCCGATAATACAAGCTACGCGTTACATTCTACCATGATAAAGCGCTAAAGTAAACAAAATTCATTCCCGCCACTTGATGATAATGCGAGCGAAGGGTATAATCAATATGTGAATTTATGCACCAAGAAAGATTGTGAGGCGGCTCAATGCCAAAGTCATTCTGCGATATTAGGCTCATTGCCTCAGATATGGACGGAACTCTGCTGAGCGATAAGCATATGATAACCCCGCTTGCAAAGAGCGCAATCGCAGCTGCACGGGAGCGCGGAATCGGCTTCTGCCTTTGCAGCGGGAGAACGCCCGCGTCCATTCGCCCCTACTCCGATGAGTTGGGCGGGGACACTCCGTACATAGCCGGAAACGGAACAAGCATCATCGACGCGAAAACGCATAAGGCTATATGGTCGCATATGCTTTCCGCGCAGCTTGCGCGCGAGGTGCTTAAGCTAACCGAGGATATGGGCGTTTACGCGCACACCTATACGGAGGATAATTTCATCTATCCCCGCGAGTGCAAGGAATCTGCGGATTACAAAGCCTCCAGCGGGCTTTCCGGAATATGCGCTGGCGCTTTAAGCGGGATAATCGACTTTGACGTTCCGAAGGTCATATGCGTCTGCGAGCCGAAGAAGGCGCTTGAGGTGCGCGATAAAATGCTTGAGCGCTTTTCCGAAAGCGTTGACTGCACCCTTTCTCAGCCGTATTTTGCGGAGGTTATGCCGAAGGGAGCATCAAAGGGCGAGGCGCTGAAAAGGCTTTGCGGAATGCTGAATATCCCGATGCGCTCCGTAATGGCGTTCGGCGACGGGCAGAACGATGTATCCATGCTCCGCGAATGCGGAATATCGGTTGCGCCCGACGACGCGCAGAGCTACGCCAAGGATACCGCGGACTATATCTGCGGAAAGCACGGCGACGACGGCGTTGCCAAATTCATAATAAAAAACATCACGAGAGGAGAGAGCGAATGATACAGGCGGCTGATTTTGTCAAGGCGCTGCAGCTGACGACCATAGTGCCGTCAACCACAACGGAATGGGATATAAAGAGCGCGGAGCTGAACCGCCCCGGGCTTCAGTTTGTGGGCTTCTACGAGTACTTCGCGTATGAAAGACCTCAGCTTATAGGCAAGGTTGAAATGACCTATCTTGAGTCGCTTGACTCAAAGGCGCGGCGCGAGAGGCTTAAAAAGTTTTTCGATTACGATTTGCCGTGCGTGATAATCTGCCGCGGAATGCAGGCGCCCGACGAGCTGACGGCGCTTGCGAAGAAGCGGAATATAGCGGTTTACTCAACCTCTATGGTGACTACGCGCTTTACCGTGAACGCGATAAATTACCTGAACCGCTGCTTGGCGCCGAGGGTTACGCGGCACGGAGTGCTTGTGGACGTTTACGGAGTGGGAATTCTCATAACGGGCGACAGCGGAGTCGGCAAGAGCGAGGCGGCGCTGGAGCTTGTAAAGCGCGGGCATCAGCTTGTAGCGGACGATGTTGTTGACATTTGCAGGGTGAGCGACAATCGGCTCACCGGCGAAGCGCCCGAAATGGTTCGCCATTTTATGGAGATTCGCGGAATCGGAATCATAGACATTCGCTCGATGTACGGAATCGGCTCCGTTATTGTGAGCAAGTCGATAGACCTTGTAATCCATATGGAGAACTGGAAGGAAGGCAAGGAATACGACAGGCTTGGGCTTACAGAGGAAAGCGTATCCATACTGGGCGTTAAGGTTCCGATGCAGACAATGCCCGTAAAGCCCGGGCGCAATATAGCGATTATCATCGAGGTTGCG
>CAZUTB010000357.1:0-2739 GCA_964622905.1 uncultured Oscillospiraceae bacterium
TGTTTCCAACGCGGGCAGTCTCTTTACGCAGCTTGGCGATTATAAGGACAGCGCCGCAAAAGCCACCGAATGCTATGATTCCTTCCTTGTCGGTATAAAGAGCAAGACCGATGGGCTGATGATTAACGAGGATTACAAGGGAATCATCGACCTTCTTAGCGGAATAGATTTGAGCGAGGTGCCTAAAAAGTACAGCTCGCTTTCCGTTCAGCGCGATAAGGCTATGTACAGCTACGCGGAGCAGCTTTACCGTGCGGGTGATATTTTCGGCGCATACAAGTATTACAAGCAGATTCCCGATTACGGCGATGTTTCCGAAAAGAAGCTTACGCGCCGCTGCTATCAGCTCATGGGCTCTTGGAAGGGAAACAACATGACCGCCGAGTTCCGCGATGACGGAAGCTGCACAATTGACGGCGTTGAGTACCAGTACGGCGTTGAGGGCTATAACGTAATGCTCGGCGAAACGCGGGACAGCATGAAGGCAGTTTATTCGCTTGCCTACATCGGAAAAACCTCGCTTACTCTGCGCAATAACGCCTCCTCGCGCGATTTCAAAATGCAGAAGGAAGCCGCCGAATGATAATGCGCAGCCGAGCGGCACACAAAACAATCCTTCACTTTATTTCGCTTGCCGTTTGCTCGGCGCTCGCTCTGTCGCTTTGCGGCTGCAATAAAGTGGTAACGAAATCGTTTACCACTTTTGATTATCTTGATACCGTTATTAAGCTTACCGTAAACGCCGCAAGCGAGGAGAAAGCGGAAATTGCGCTCAACGGCTGCATTGACACAATAAAGCGCCTCCATGAAATGCTTGACGCAGACGGCGGCGGCTTTGTCGGGCGGCTCAACAGGGGCGAAACCGTTTCCCTGACCGATGAGGAGCGGGAGCTGCTTAACTCGGCGCTTTCGATGTGCGAAAGGACGAACGGAGCGCTTGATATCACGCTTTATCCGCTGTCAAAGCTCTGGGATATCGGCGGAAGCAATCATATTCCAACGGACGCAGAGCTTTCGGAAACTCTGCGCGTTTGCGGCTATCAAAGCCTGCCGGAGCTTAAAAATGAGTATAAGCTTCCCGAGGGAATGGCGCTGGATTTCGGCGCTGTCGCAAAGGGCCGGATTGCGGATATACTCTCTCAGCAGCTTAAGGCGGAGGGAATCACGGGCGCGCTTATTGACCTTGGCGGGAATATATATGCGCTCGGAAAGAAAACGGACGGAAGCCTTTACCGAATAGCCGTGCAAAGCCCCGTCGATACCTCCGAGTCCGTAGCCGTTGTTGAAGGCGAGAATATCTCCGTTGTCACCTCGGGCAATTATCAGCGCTATTTTGATTTTGCGGGCGTCCGCTATCACCATATCATGGACGCTGAAACCGGCGCTCCCGCTCGCAGCGGGCTGCTTTCGGTAACGGTCATTGCGCCGTCCTCCTTTACCGCGGACTGCCTTTCAACCGCGCTTTTTGTTCTTGGCGAGCAGAGGGGCGCGGAGCTGCTTGAAGGCTTTGATGATGTCAGCGCTATTTTTGTCAGGGAAGACGCAGCGGCAGTGCTTTATGAGTCAAAAACTGCTCATACCTATAAAATTATCATGAAAGGCAGTAACTGATGTGATGGAAGCGGGAAGAACGCCTGTTACAAAGCGGGAGATAATAATTGTCGCTTCCGTGCTTATAGCGCTTCTGCTTTTTGTAATGATAATGGGCATGGTCGGAGGCAAAGCAGATAGTGTGCGGGTTATCGTAAACGGCAGCATAGTTAAGGAGCTTAAGCTTTCGGAGGATTCCGAGTATATGTATACGGATGAAAGCGGCTTTGAAAACCTTATTGTGATAAAGGACGGAAAAATCTTTGTTGAAAGCGCAAACTGCCGCGACGGGCTTTGCGTTCATCAGGGCAAAAAGGATAAGGCGGGGCAGAGCATAGTCTGCCTTCCGCACCATATGGTTATTGAGCTTGTCGGCGGCAGCGGGGAGGCGGATGCGTATGCGAAATAACAGCGTAAGGCACCTTACCGTTTATGCTCTCCTGACCTCGCTTGCAATGATTTTTTCCTATATAGAAAGCGCTGTCGTTATTCCCTCGCCTGTCCCGGGAATCAAGCTCGGGCTTGCAAATATCGTCAGCATTTTCCTTCTTTACAATGGCGGGCTTGGCGGGGCGCTTGCGGTTTCCGCCGCGCGCTGCATCCTTTCCTCGTTCATGTTCGGCTCGGGGCTTTGGCAGCTTGCGTTCAGCCTTTCGGGAGCGGCGGTAAGCCTTCTCGGGATGTATCTTGTAATGAAAACGGGTAAATTTTCGGTTTTCCTCATAAGTATGCTTGGCGGAATACTGCATAATATTGCTCAGCTTGCCGTTGCATACATTACTATCGGCGGCGCGGCGATATGGTATTACACGCCCGTGCTTCTGCTTTCGGGCGCAGTCTGCGGCCTGCTTACGGGGCTTTGCGCCCGCGCGGTTTTCAAGGTTTATAAGGGAGGCGAGGTTTGATGGCGGAAAGGCTTCGCGGCTGGTATTCAAGGTATACCTTGCAGCCCGATGATAAGCATATAGGCGTTCTTGACGGAGTAAGAGCCATCTCTGTCTTTCTTGTCGCTTGGTATCACATATGGCAGCAGAGCTGGCTAAACCCGAATATTACTATCGGCGGAACGGTTATCGTGAAAATGGACGGAATCATCCGCGCAGGCCATTATTTCGTTGACGTAATGATTCTCCTGAGCGGCTTTCTGCT
>CAZUTB010000358.1:0-2733 GCA_964622905.1 uncultured Oscillospiraceae bacterium
TACCAAGTATCCGCTCTGGGCGCAGAGCGCGCTTGAGGGCGTAAGGCTCGCGCCATCGTCGCTCAACCGTCAGCCGTGGGCGCTGAGTTTTGCAGACGGAAGGCTTATCATCTCCGTAAAGGCGGACGCGATGCTGGAGCTAGGAATAGCGGCAGCACAGGCGGAGGCAATGCTCTCGAAGCGCGGCGAATGGAAAATAGACGGAATAAAGCACGAGGCGGCGGTGACGGTCGATGAGTAATATATATGATTTCATAACTATCGGCGGCGGCGCGTGCGGGCTTATGGCGGCGGCGACAGCGGCGCGCCTCGGCGACAGAACCCTTGTTATTGAAAAAGAGGACAGGGTTGGCAAAAAACTCTTAGCGACGGGCAACGGGCGCTGCAACCTGCTGAACCGCGGAGAGCCTAAGTTTTTCGGCTCTCCGGAATTTGCGCAGAGCGTGCTTTCCCTCTGCCCCGAAAAGCGGCTTGAGGAGCTGTTTTCGTTTATGGGGCTTACCCTGCGTGAGGAGGAGGGACGCGTTTACCCCTCGTCAATGCAGGCGGCGGGAGTGCTTGACACGCTTAGGCGGCAGCTGAGGCTCTATGGCGCGGAGATAAGCACCGGCGAAAAGGCGGCGCGGATAGCCGTAGAGCGGGACGAAGTACGAGTAGCAACGGATAAGGCGGAATACCTTTCAAAGCGGGTTTTGATTTCGGGCGGCGGGATGGCTTCCCCGAAGCTGGGGAGCGACGGAAGCTGCTATAATCTTCTGAAAGCCCTCGGCATTCCGATAGAGAAGCCTCTTCCCGCGCTCACGCCGATTCTCTCCGATAAAAAGCTGACCCTCCCGCTTTCGGGAATCAGGATAAAGACGCGCGCATCGGTTATAAGCGCGGGCAAAACGCTCTGCGAAAACGAGGGCGAGGCGCTTTTTACGGATTACGGGGTCAGCGGCGTTGTAATAATGCAGCTTTCCCGCGCGGCAAACAAGGCGCTGCTAAGGGGCGAGAAGCCGGTATTGCGCCTTAACCTGCTTCCCGCGATGGGCTTGCCGGCAATGAGCGAAAATGAGCTTGCGGATTTTTTGAGAACGCGCGCGGAGCGCTTCGCCGGCGAAGCCTGCGAGGAGCTGCTCATAGGCGCGCTGCCTCGGCTTCTCTCGCTTTCCGCCGCCAAAAGCGCGGGAATCGCGGGCAGGCGCGCGGGCGAGATGAGCGCGTCCGATACAAAGAAGCTTGCCGAAGCGCTGATGCACTTTGACCTGCCGATAACGGGAACGCGCGGCTTTGAGGGCGCTCAGGTGACGGCAGGCGGCGCGGACACGGGCTGCTTTGATCCAAGAACGCTGCGGCTGAAAAAGCTTCCGCAGATTCAGGCGGGCGGCGAGGTGCTGAACGTTGACGGCGACTGCGGCGGCTTCAACCTCGAATTCGCGTTCGCCTGCGGCTACCTTGCGGGGCTTGACGGAAGAAGGGACGATATATGATTAGGCTAGCAAACATCGCAATGCCGCTTACCTATACGGAAAGCGAGCTGCGGGAAAAATGCGCGCGTCTGCTCAGGGTGACGCTCGGCGATATTGAGCGCGTAAGAACAGCGAAAAAGAGCGTTGACGCGCGTGACAGGCGGGACGTGCATTTTGTTGTAAGCGCCGATGTAGCGCTTGCCGTCAACGAAAAAATGGCGCTCAGCCGCTCCAAGCAGAAAAGCGCCGTGCTTCTTCCTCCCCCGCCAAGCGATATATGGCACAAGGAAAAGAAGGTTTCCTCGCGCCCGATAGTTGTCGGCGCGGGACCTGCGGGGCTTTTCGCCGCACTGTATCTTGCCAAGGCGGGAACGCGCCCTATAATCCTTGAGCGCGGAGCGAAAATGGAGGAAAGAGTAGCGAAGGTTTCCATTTTCCAGAAAAGCGGCGAGTTCTCGGAGGAAACGAATATCCAGTTCGGCGAGGGCGGCGCGGGAACGTTTTCGGACGGAAAGCTCACAACGGGAATCAAGGACGAGCGCTGCCGCGTCGTGCTTGAAACCTTCTTCCGTTTCGGCGCTCCGGAGGAAATTCTTTACGAGAGCAAGCCGCATATAGGCACGGACAAGCTGAGAAAGATTATCGTCAATATGCGCTCGGAGATAGAGCGGCTCGGCGGTGAATTCCTGTTTGAAACGCGTCTGACGGGGCTGATAGCGGAGAAAAATCAGCTGACGGGAATCCGCGCGCTTACAAAGGACGGAGAGCGGGAGCTGCCCTGCCGCCGCCTTATACTGGCAATCGGGCATTCCGCGCGGGACACCTACCGTATGCTTGACGAGGCTGGGCTTATGATGGAGCAGAAGGCGTTTTCGATAGGCGCTAGAATCGAGCATCCGCAGAAGCTAATAAATGAGGCGCAGTACGGGGCTTTTGCAGCGCATCCCTCGCTCGGGGCAGCTGATTACAAGCTCAGCGCACATCTTCCGAACGGTCGCGGCGTTTACACCTTCTGTATGTGCCCGGGCGGCGAGGTCGTCGCGGCGGCAAGTCAAAGCGGCGGAGTGGTCACCAACGGAATGAGCAATTTTGACAGAAAGGGCGAGAACGCGAACTCCGCGCTGCTTGTGAGCGTTGAGCCTTCCGATTTTGAAGACGAGCATCCGCTTGCAGGTCTTGCCTTGCAGAGGCTATGGGAGCGGCGTGCGTTCATAGCGGGCGGCGAAAGCTACCGCGCGCCCTGCCAGCGGCTTGAGGATTTTATGAAGGGCATTCCCTCAAA
>CAZUTB010000359.1:0-2731 GCA_964622905.1 uncultured Oscillospiraceae bacterium
GCACCTACGGCGATTTGCGGCGAATCGAGGCAAAGCTGCCCGGCGATAAGCTCATTCGCGAGGAGGAGCTGCAATTTCAGCAGAAGCTCTGCCTTTTCGTCCCGAACGGCGGCGAGGTTATCAACCCCGACCCGCAGAATGATTTTGAGCGCGCCCTTCCCGACCTTAAAACCATGCGCGTTTCCTACCTGAACAGCTGCTACGACACCAAGGTTTACGATAAATGGAAGGCTTACAAGCTCAGGCGCTCGTGGGCTGACTGGCGCGACGCAAACGGCTATGAGTATATCGCCGCGCACATTGGCTATCGCTTTCTGATAAACGATGTTAAGCTTTTCCGCAGGACGGGAACGGATATTATAACCGTTTCAATGGGCATTGAGAACACGGGCTTTGCGCCCTGCTACCGCCGCCTTACGGTTTCGATAGGCTTAAGCGACCCGACAAGCGGCGAAAGAGCGGAGGCGGTTGCGGATACGGACAGCCGCCTGTGGTACCCTTCCACAACTACCGCTATCTCCGCCGATATTGACGCTAAGGCGGTAAAGTCCGGAAGGCTGCTTATTTACATCAACGCGGTTGAGCCGCTTTCCGGCTTGCGCGTCCGCTTCGCCAACGCCTTTGCTACCGTAGGCGTTAAGGGCGATTCGGTATTGGGCGTATTCGCCCTGAGGGGGTAAAGGATGAACCGTGCGCTTTTGAGCATAGTCCTTATAGCCAAAAACAACACAAGCGCTATGCTGAAACGCGCTCTATTAAGCGTGCTTAATCAAACGTATGAAAACCGCGAGCTTTTCGTGGTTGACGCAAACCGGTGGGACAGCCCCGAAAGCCTGAGCCTGCAGGAGGATTTGGCTTTATATCCGCAGTTCACCTATATTCAGCCGCCGCGCATAAAATCCGATTCGGGCGCTAAAAACCGCGCAATTCCCGCGCTTTCGGGCGAGTATGTATGCTTCCTCAGCGGAAGCGAGTGCTGGCAGCCGCAGAAATGCGAAATACAGATAAATCAGCTTGAGTCCGACCCGAAAAGCGCGCTTTCCGTCTGCGATGGGAGGATTATCTACTCGGGAACGGATAAGCTTGCGGTAAGCACCTGCCTTGGGGATGTTTCGTACAGCGTTTCGGACTGGCTTTTGAAAAACCCGATAAAGACCCCCGGGCAGGCGATGTACAGAATGCGCGCGCTGGAGGAAATCAACGGCTTTACGCGCCATATGACGGCAATGAGCGACGTTGACGCGATGATAAGGATTAAAGAAGTCGGGCACGTGCTTTTCCTGCGCCTTGAGCTGCTTGAGGGGCAGTTCGTTACCGATGCAGCCTATTATTCCTCCCTTTACCGCGACAGCGCCGCTCTGCTCAAGTACGTCAGGTATATGGATATTCTGCTGCTGGATAAGCCTTCGTTCTTCCGCTATAATGTGCGCGCCTCGCTTGCCGCCTTCCGCGCCGGAATGATTTTCAACGGAGTGCAGTATTCCGCGCAGACCTTTATCCGCGCGCCTATCCGCTCAACACGCCTGCTTGTTTCCACAATGTACGCTTCCGTTAAGGAGGCGTTTATGATGGCGAAGAACGGCTTAACCTGCCGGTCGTGGATCACCTCGTTTTCCAATAATATCATCAGGAACCGCGCCGTTGACCTGCATATTCCGCAAAAAAGAGCGAAAAGCGGCGGCGAAACGGAGCTTTTCGGCGGCGGAATGCTTTCCTCCGCGCTTCCCGAGTATTTTGCTATGGGCAAAAGCATAAAGGGCGAGCTTGTTATACCCGAGTATGTCGAAAGCATAAGCAAATGCGCCTTTGCGGGCTGCCATAACCTTGAAAGCGTCGTTATTCCCGCGTCCGTTAAGGAAATCGGTACCGGCGCGTTCATGGACTGCCCGTCCCTTCGCAGAGTCACCTTTGCCAAGGAGGGTCAGCTTTCTCAGGTTGGCAGCTTTGCCTTTGCGGGCTGCGTTTCCCTTCCCGAGCTTGTGCTTCCCGCAAACGTTTCGCGCTTCGGGCGCGGCGCTTTCGCGGGCTGCTCGTCCCTTCGGCTTGTTGACTTTTTCAGAATCGGAAGCGCAAAGGAATACCAGCCCGGCGCCTTCCCCGAGGCGGTTCGCTCGCTTCCGCGCCTGCTTTTCGCAAAATGCACAAGCCTTACCTCCGTGTATTTCGGCGTAGGAAGCACGCTCAAAAAGATTGGGCGCTATGCCTTCTACGGCTGCGAAAGCCTCCGCTCCGTTTGGATTGAAGCTAATATCTCCGTAATCTCGCAGTACGCCTTTGCAAACTGCCGCGAAATGCAGAACATAGTTATCATGAATATCGGCGCGCTGAAAAACATCTATGACCATGCGTTCATGGGCTGCAGGAAGCTGCTGCAATTCACCATTCCGCCATTGCTTGCAAGCGTTGAGGAGGATACCTTCCGCGGGTGCGCGGCGCTTTCCTCCGTTCATATTCCCAAGGATTGCAAGTCGGTTGCGCAGGGCGCGTTTGCGGACTGCCCCAAGCTTGCCGTAGCTTATATCGACGGCGAATACACCAAGCTCCGCAGAGGCGCGTTCACAAAGACCACCAATATCGTTCATCTGAGCGAGCTGTCAAAGGAGAAAGCGTGACGAAAGAAGCAGACAAAAGCTATCAGGGCAGCCCGAAGCTTAATACCAACATGGTGTTCAGCGTGCTTTACAGGCTGTCGATATGCGTCCTCCCGCTTGTGGTAACGCCTTATATCGCA
>CAZUTB010000360.1:0-2717 GCA_964622905.1 uncultured Oscillospiraceae bacterium
TTCCTGTCCTCGGCGTAAAGCGAGAGCGTATAGCTGCCCGCCGCAAGCCCGGCAGGGATCGTGACGGAGGAGCTTGTCGCATCCGCAGCTGTGTTGATGGAGCCGTAATACAGAAGGTCGCCCGCCGTATTCGTAAGAGCGGCGGTCACGTTGGTATAGCCCGCGCCCGTGAACGAGGAAAGCGCCGCATGGCTGAACGTAAGCGCTTGGGCGGCATAGCCCGTGGTTAGCGCCGTGTTGCCGCTTGTTTTGGCGGTTCCCGCGGCAAAGCTGTTGCCGTCCTTGAGGGTCAGCTTCCAATCCGTACCGCTGTAAGCGACGGGGGCGGAAAAGGCTGCGTTCTGCCCGCTGTTGTCGGCGGCGGCGGTGAAGAGGACAGAGGACAGATCTAAATTAAAAGCGGGACGGACACCGAGGGGAGCTTCCATAGGGTTGGTACTGCTGTTGCCGCCCACATCCATGCAAAAGACCGTACCTCGGCTGTGCGAGAAACGGCTCCACCACCCCCCGGCGCTGCCGGTGTCCCTATACTTAGCTTGTAGGATGTTACTGCCCCATGTTAGACTTCCTGCTTCCTCCTGGGATAGCGGGAACAGCTTTTGCCCGGGCAGGGCTGCTTGACCGCCATACATACTATTTCCCGTAAGCTCGGTATCGGCAACCGCATTCTGCTCTGCGTTTGTAAACAGTTTGTTTGTGCCGTTATAATACGACTCCAGCGTTTCTTTCAGAATACTGCTGTTTGGTGTATTGCCCGTGTTTTTTATATTATAGTAGCCCCAATCATCTAAAGCTCGGAATTGTGAATTCCCCAATAAGTATTCCGAGAGCAAGGGCAGTGCGCCCGTTATGGTCGTAGTTTCAGACAGCGTCCCGCTGGGCAGCACGATCCACGGAACATCGTATGTGCCGTACTTGCCGAAATATACCTTATCGTTTGCATTGACGCCGCCCGTGCCAAGCTGTATTGCTTTATCGCCCGCCGCAAACGCTGCGCCCGGCAGCAGCGCCGTGAGCAGCATAGCGCATAAAAGCGCCGCAATGGTTCGTTTCATCCGCATATCGTTCCCTCCCGCATTCTGAAAAAGGCATACCATCCCTACACCTCTGCATTTTGTATTATATGCGGACAAGGAAGTCTTGCACAGGGCCGTTTCGAGGCAGAAACGGCCACTTTTCAGAGGATAAACGAGTTGAGTTCGTGCTTGCCATGGATGAACAGCTTGGCGTATACGTCGGTCAGAATGTGCTTGATGCGGCTTGCGGAAAGGTTCATGCGCCGCGCGGCTGCGGCGTAGGTTTCACCATGGGCGATCAGGCGCGCCGCTTGATATTCCTGCGCGGAGAGCACCGTGGTGACATGGCCTTTTGCAAAGGCGTTATGGAAACGCATATAGTTTTGAAGGAACACTTCCACAGGTCGATCACGTCCTTGCGATATTGCGGATAGTCCCGTTCCATGGCGGTCTCCACCAACCCGCCAAAGTCGCCCGGACTGTCGGCGAACGGCGCGATAAACCCCGCTGGCATTCCGAGCGCAAGTGCGGCGTTCAGATAGCGCTTCGCCTGCTCCGCATCGCATAGTGCGTTTGCCGCCGCCGCGCATAGCACATAAAAGTACACGTCCAGCCATGTAAAGGTTGCGGGCTTTTCCATAAGCAGCAGCGCCGCCTTCGCAACGCCCGGCATTTCGGCGTATGCGCCAATGTTGCGCAAATACAGCGCGTAGTCACCGGAACGGATGGCGGCGGCAAGGGGACGCAGCGTTTCCTCAAGCCCGGACAACGCCGCGACCGGATTGTTCTTCGGCAAATCGGCGGCGGTCAGGAACAGGAAAGCGGCGCGCTCGTCCCGCGGCAGCTTCCGCAGTTTACGCGGGTCGAGAGGCTTTTCCGCGTCGGCGGGTATCATCCATGACCTTCCGTATTTTTGCACCCCGGCTATTCTGCCATCGCTCACAAGCCGCCGGACATAGCGCAGGGACACGCTCCATTTTTCAGCCGTCTGCTGTGCCGTTATGTATTGCATCGTCCTGTCCTCATTTCATATTCAATTTTGCCATTTCAATTATAGCCGTTTATGCGCACACTTGTCGCGAGGCTTTGAGGAAAACATTTTACTTTCTTATGAACGCGCCACGACAGTTGATAAAACATGTCAAAACATTTGCCGAGCATTATAGAGGAGAAGCTGTGAGCAGCGATGCCCTGCTGTAAAAATGCAGCTAATTCGCCATCTGCACTCGCCGCGCTGCAATTATGCCATTTCTCGGGGCATTTTAGAATTGTTCACGAATTACCTGGACGAAGGAGGAAAGCATCAGCTTTTCGCTTGCTCCTCTTACACTTCCTGCGGTCAACCGTATACCGGAGGATTGAGCTTTAACACATGGCAAAAGAAAAAGACTGTTTGACTTTACAATGGTTTTCAAATCAGAGCGAAAAGCTTACCCCCTTTTTACTCCTAAAGGCATCATATTAGGGTATTATATTGTTAGGGTATAATACCGAGTGAAAACATTTTCCTATTTTCACCCATTTTGAAAGGAGCAGATGGAATCACGCGCAGACCCGATCTTAGTGAAAAGCCGGAGAATTATACAAAATAAGGTCGTAATCAAAACCACACAAGTCTAAAACACGCCCAAAACGCAAAAAAGAAGTGATTTTGCAATCACTTCTTTGTATTCCGACCCAACTATTGATACAAATGAACGA
>CAZUTB010000361.1:0-2705 GCA_964622905.1 uncultured Oscillospiraceae bacterium
GTCAAAGCACTTCCATGCAGCGGCGGCAAAAGCGCGGTTAAGCCCGGGCGCTCTGCCGCTTTTCAGCATTGCGGCTTCAATAAGGAAGGTTCCGCTTCCGCAGCAGGGGTCGTAAAGCGGCTCATCCATTCTCCACGGCGAAAGCATCAGAAGCGCGCGCGCAAGCGTTTCACGAATAGCCGCCTCGCCGTTCAGCACGCGGTAGCCGCGCTTATTAAGCGCGTTCCCGCTCGTATCAAGCGTAAGCCGCGCAACGTCCTTGCTTACCGCGACCTCAAGGGAATACTCCTCCGCGTCCTCGGGAAGCACGCGAACATTAAGCTTATCCTTGAGCCGCTCGACTATTGCCTTTTTTGTTATGCTCTGGCAGTCCCGAACGGACATAAGCATGCTTCTGACGCACTTGCCCTTGACGAGAATCCTGCCGCGCGGCGACATGAAATTCTCCCAGGGCAGCGCGCGGACTCCCTCGAAAAGCTCGTCAAAGCTCCTTGCGGGGAACTCGCCAAGCACAATAAGCACCCTGTCCGCAGTCCCAAGCCACAGGTTCGCCCGAAGGATTCCCGCTTCATCGGCGGAAAAGCGCGCTCCTCCGTTTTCGGCTCTCACATCATCAAAGCCGAGGCTCCTAAGCTCCCTTGCCGCAACGCCCTCAAGCCCGAAAGCGGCAGTAGCAATGCACTCGTATACCATATAATCTCCTTAATTCCGCCTCCTGCGCCGTCAGCCAAACGCAAAAACACGGACGACAAAATTATAACAGTATATTTAAGCCCTGTAAAGCTTTTCAAAGCACGGCGTTTCGGCTATAATATGCTATGGAAAGGCGGTGCTGATATGCCTAAAAGGGTTATCCTTATTGTACTTGACAGCGTAGGAGCAGGCGAGCTTCCGGATTCCTCCTCTTACGGCGACGCGGGAGCGAACACGCTTTTGCATACATTGAAAGCCGCGCCGCAGGAGCTTCCGAATATGCGCGCGCTTGGGCTGTACAAGCTGCTTGGGCTTGAGGAAAGCGGAAAAGTTATAGGCGCATACGGCAGAATGGCTGAGGTAAGCGCAGGCAAGGATACCACCACGGGACACTGGGAGCTTGCGGGGCTTAAGCTCACTACTCCGTTCCCGACCTTTCCGGACGGCTTCCCGAGCGAGGTCATAAAGGCGCTTACGGCGGCTTGGGGAACGGACGTAATCGGAAACAAGCCCGCGAGCGGAACAAAGATTATTGAGGAGCTTGGCAGCGAGCATCTGAGGACGAAGAAACCGATTGTGTACACCTCGGCGGACAGCGTTTTGCAGATTGCCTGCCACGAAAGCCTTTACCCCTGCGAGCGCCTGTACGAAATGTGCAGGCAGGCACGGGATATCATGCAGGGCGAGTACGGAGTGGGCAGAATCATAGCAAGACCCTTTGCGGGCGAGGACGGAAGCTTTTACAGGACTGCCGGAAGGCGCGATTTTTCGCTTGAGCCGCCCGAGGACACGCTGCTTGACACAATGAAGGCGGCGGGGCTGCGGGTTATGGGCGTTGGCAAAATTGAGGATATATTCGCGCTGCGCGGGCTGACGGACTCCGACCATGCCGCCGGAAACCCCGCCTGTATGCAGTCGCTCACGCGTGACCTTGCGGCGCGCAAGGAGGACGGGCTGGTGTTCGTGAACCTTGTGGACTTTGATATGCAGTACGGGCACAGGCGCGACCCCAAGGCGTATTCCGCCGCGCTCAAGGAATTTGACGATTATCTACCCTCCTTGGAGAGCGAAATGGAAAGCGGGGATATACTGATAATCACCGCCGACCACGGCTGCGACCCGACCTTCAAGGGCACCGACCACACGCGGGAATACGTTCCGCTGATGTGCTATGTGAAGGGCAGCGAGAAGGAAATCGCGCTAGGAACGAGAAAAACCTTCTCGGACGCTGCGCAGACGATTGCCGAGTATTTCGGACTTAAAACAAAGCGCGGCGAAAGCTTTCTCAAGGAAATTATAGGATAAAGGAAGATAACATGACTGCTAACGAACAGGAAGCGCGCATTCAGCGCGCGGCGCAAGCGATAGAGAACGCCTGCGGAAAGGCGGAAATCGGAATTGTCCTCGGGAGCGGACTTGGCGACTATTATCAGGCAATGAAGGCAACGCAGCAGATTGCGTATTCCGACGTTCCGGGCTTCCCCCGCTCCACCGTTCCCGGGCACGCGGGAATATGGTACACCGGCTACATAGCGGGCAAGCGCGTATGCATGATGCGCGGGCGCTTTCACGGCTATGAGGGCTACGATTACGCGGATGTTGTGCTTCCGATAAGGGCAATGAAGCGCCTTGGGGTTCACACCCTGCTGCTCACCAACGCGGCGGGCGGAGTCAACACCTCGTATGTCCCGGGCGACCTGATGGCGATAACCGATTACATCAACTTCACGGGCAAAAACCCGCTCATAGGCGAAAACCTGGACAGCTACGGTCCGCGTTTTCCCGATATGTCGCGGGCATATGACAAGGTGCTTGTCAACACGGCGGTAAGCTGCGGCAAAACGCTTGGGCTTGACATAAAGAGCGGAGTTTACGCGCAGATGAACGGACCAAGCTTTGAAACGCCCGCCGAAATCCGAATGCTGAGAACGCTTGGAGCGGACGCGGTTGGAATGTCCACAGTTCCCGAAACCGTAGTTGCGCGGCATATGGACATGAAGGTGCTTGGAATA
>CAZUTB010000362.1:0-2676 GCA_964622905.1 uncultured Oscillospiraceae bacterium
TTCAAGCTTTCGGAAAAGAACTACAAGTGGATAAGCATGAAGACCAATTCCGATAAGGTAAGCTTCCTAGACTGATAAGCTGCATAAGCTGTTCAGACAAAGATAACTAAGTTTCCAAACCATGTGGCGGCTGATGAATGAAAATTTCATCAGCCGCCGTTTAATATACGGTTTATCTATGTATCGGCAAATCGAATCGGCTCGGATTTGCAATTACCGAGGCTCTGATGTATATTAATAACACTAACGCAGCGCGTCCGTTTGCGTCTGTTGCAGATAAGCACAAAGCGCATAAACGGAAGCGCGGACAGGCGGGCATGCCACTTTACGCGGAGGAAGCAAATGAGGATAATCGCCGTAGACGATGAAAGAACCGCTCTTAACCTACTGACAAGAGCAATCACGGAGGCAGCGCCGGACGCGGAGCTTCGCGCCTTTCAAGGCGTAACGAAAGCGATTGCGGAGCTTGACGCGGGCTACCGCCCCGACGCCGCGTTTCTGGATATAGAGATGCCCGTAATGACGGGGCTGGAGCTTGCCAAGCAGATTCAGCTGCGCTCCCCGAAGACGAATATAATATTCATAACGGGCTATTCCGATTATGCCTTCGACGCGCTTTCGGTTCGCCCCAGCGGATACCTGATGAAGCCGGTTGACAAGGAACAGATTCTGACGGAGCTGAATAATCTGCGCATACCCGCTGAGAAGGCCGAAGCAAAAAAGCGGATTAGAGTACAGTGCTTCGGCGATTTTGAGGTGTTTGTTGACGGCGCTCCGCTGGATTTTGAAAAATCCAAGGCGAAGGAGCTGCTTGCGTATATGGTTGAGCGGCGCGGAGCGGGCTGCTCCGCCGCAAGGATTGCCGCCGCGCTTTGGGAGGACGGAATTTACGACAGAGCGCGCCAGAAGCAGTTTTCCGCAATACGCTCAAGCCTGATGAAAACGCTTTCGGGCGCGGGCGCAGACGAGGTTGTGAATAAAGGGGCGCATGAGCTTTGCGTTGACCCCGAAGCCTTCGAGTGCGATTATTATGAGGCGCTTTCGGGCAGCATTGAAGCGATTAACGCCTTTAACGGCGAATACATGAAGCAGTACGAGTGGGCAGACCTCACCGCCGAAACGCTTTCGGAAAGATTCGGAAGGGACGAGGAAAGCGGCGCGGAAGAGGACAGGGAGAACGAGGATAAGAACGAGAACGATAATTAAGCACCGACAAGGGCAGAAACGAAAATTAGTCTAGATAGTAAGCATAGAATGATGATTCAAGTTTGATAAAAGTATACAGCAAAGGTACAGGTTTTTATAGAAGCATGAAATATGCGAGAAAGAATTGACACCAAAGCGGGCGAGCATGGACAAAGGAGCGGGCGAACGAAGTTCACCCGCTCCGGTGCAATAACCGCTCGGTTGTATTGACCCGGCAAGGCAAAAGAACCGCAGCAGTAGGGGCAGATTCCATATCTGCCCGCCTGTTGCAAAAATGAAACGCGATATTTTCGGCGTCGGCAGCATCAATAGCTTCACCGTCACCTGTAGGAAAAACTGTGTTTTCCCGCCTTGCTTCGCGTAAATTTATGTATGGGGTTACAGCGGGCGCACAAAGCGGCGCCCCCACGGGTTACGGTGGTAATTTACGATAGATTTGAAGCACCGCAAGCACGGCAATCTGCACGGCAGGTTCGGGCAAGTATAGAATCCGCCCCTACATTTTATGGTTATTACGCTGTTTTAGCAATCGCTTCTCCGCACATATGAAGCCAATGATTAGCGACGTTATCAGCGATGCCTATTTCCATATATTACCGCACATAAGAATGCCGTTGACCCGCCTTATTTTTCATAACAATAAATAGATTAAGGCAGGTGAACTGTGTTCTCCCGCCTCAATAAAAAGCAATTATCAGTAATTTATTTCGGCTACAACATTATTCATATCAAGATATTCTTGTGCAACTATATTTGTAGCAAATCCTTTATCTCCGATTTGATTGATTATTATCTCGGATAAGCCGGGAATCCCCTCTACGCCGGTTCCTGCGCCCGAATATAATTCTTCATTATAATCGCCTATTTGATAAACAGATTCTATTTCGTAATTATCAGATGAAAAGAAAAAAATGTTTATCCTGAACGCTCCGATAATCTCATCCATTGAATTAAGGCTGTTTGTTCCGTCCGACTGCTTGCAAATGCTGTATGAATTGATTGTGCTGAAGCAATAAATCATCACACTGCCGTCTTCCATATTCTCCGTTTTCAGAACATACGGATCTGACAGTATGATTCTGCGGTGATTCCAAATATCATCGAATAGTTCACTGCGATACGCAAAGCTATCCATGTAATACATACGAAGCGCCTCAGCAGTCGCTCTTATAGTGGAATCCGGATAAAGCACATTATAGTCGGCTGCCGGTAATTCCTCCGCCGCCAAGGAACACATTTCGTTATTTTCACACGATGCTTTAGCAAGCATGGCGTCAGGTATAAGAAGGCATATTATCATAAGGAACAAAACTGCTCTTTTCATTTTCCTTCACCTCCGTTTTTCGTCCTGCCATCTTTCTCTTTTGGCAAATGAGTCATAAAATGTTAAATTCTTATCCCACTCCAATCCCCAAAAACCCATCACACCAATTTTCAGGAGGATGTATGAAGGAGGAATCTCCTTCATTG
>CAZUTB010000363.1:0-2667 GCA_964622905.1 uncultured Oscillospiraceae bacterium
TACTATGGCAAATAGTAGAATTTGCGACATAAACAAAGAAAATGCACGAAAAGCGCCTTGCGGCGCTTTCTAATTATCGCCGTGTAGGCTATAATAGCTTGGATTAATACCGAGGAAGGGATACTATGTTTGATATTCTTGAAAAGAGTTCCTTGAATCCGACTGTATCTAAAATGGTGGTTCACGCGCCAATGGCGGCGCGCAAGGCGGAGCCGGGGCAGTTTATCATTCTGAGAACCGATGAAAGCGGTGAGCGTATTCCGCTCACAATAGCGGATTTTGACCGCAAAAAAGGCACAATAACAATCATATATCAGATTGTCGGCGCTACAACAAAGAAGCTTGACAGCATGAAGGTAGGCGACTGCCTTCACGACTTCGTCGGTCCTCTGGGAACGCCCACTCATACCGAGGGCCTTAAAAAGGTTGCGGTTGTCGGCGGCGGAGTCGGCTGCGCAATAGCGCTTCCCGTTGCAAAGAAGCTGCATGAGAGCGGCGCTTCCGTTCATTCTGTCGTAGGCTTCAGGACGAAGGATTTGGTAATTCTGGAGGATGAGTTCCGAGCTGCCTCCGATAAGTATGTTCTTATGAGCGATGACGGAACAGCGGGCGAAAAGGGGCTTGTAACAAACGCGCTTGAAAAGCTGATTCTCTCCGGTGAAAAGTACGATGAGGTTATCGCGATAGGCCCGCTGATAATGATGAAGTTCGTCTGTCGCCTTACCGAAAAGTACGGAATCAAAACTATCGTAAGCATGAACCCCATCATGATTGACGGAACGGGTATGTGCGGCGGCTGCCGCCTTACGGTAGGCGGAGAAACTAAGTTCGCCTGCGTTGATGGGCCTGATTTTGACGGGCATCTTGTCGATTTTGACGAGGCGATGGAGCGCGGCGGAATGTATAAGGACTTTGAGCGCCACGCATACGAAAGCACCTGCAATTTGCTTGCAAAGGGGGAGAATCAGAATGCCTGATATGTCGCCAAAGAAACACGAAATGCCCTCTCAGGAGGCAAAGGTACGCGCGAGGAATTTTGACGAGGTCGCCCTTGGCTATGATTACGAGATAGCAAAGGCTGAGGCGGCTCGCTGCCTCAACTGCAAAAATAAGCCGTGCGTCAGCGGCTGTCCCGTTCATATTGATATTCCGTCATTTATTCACGCGGTCTGCGAGGATAAGCTTGAGGACGCATATAAGGTGCTGAGCGCTTCCTCGAGTCTTCCGGCTGTATGCGGCAGAGTATGCCCGCAGGAGAGCCAATGCGAAGCGAAATGCGTTCGCGGAATCAAGGGCGAGCCTGTCGGAATCGGCAGACTTGAGCGCTTTGTTGCCGATGAGCATTTGAAGCACGGGGAAGTTGCCGCCGAGAAGCCAAAAAGCTGCGGGCACAAGGCTGCCGTAATAGGCGCAGGTCCTTCCGGACTTACATGCGCGGGTGATTTAGCCAAAGCCGGCTGCGAAGTAACGGTATTTGACGCGCTTCACATTGCCGGAGGCGTTTTGGTCTACGGAATTCCGCAGTTCCGCCTGCCAAAGGAAATCGTTCAGAAGGAGATTGACAACCTAAAGGCTCTTGGCGTTACGTTTATGACAAACACCGTTGTCGGAAAGAGCATTTCAATTGACGAGCTTTTTGAGGACGGCTTTGAATCGGTATTCATTGGAACGGGCGCGGGACTTCCGCGCTTTATGGGGATTACGGGAGAGAATCTCAAGGGAGTTTATTCCGCAAATGAGTTTCTGACCAGAGTCAATCTTATGAAGGCGTACAAGGAGGACAGCGATACTCCCATTAAGCGCGCTAAGCGCGTTGCGGTTGTCGGGGGCGGCAATGTTGCTATGGACGCCGCTCGCTGCGCAATGCGCCTTGGAGCTGAAAAGGTATACATCGTTTATCGCCGCAGCGAGGAGGAAATGCCCGCCCGCCGCGAGGAGGTCGAGCATGCCAAGGAGGAGGGTATTGAATTCCTTACCCTTAACAATCCTCTTGAAATCCTTTCCGATGAGCATAAGAACACAAGAGGAATGCGTGTAATAAAGATGGAGCTTGGCGAGCCTGACGCATCCGGTCGCCGCCGCCCTGTTGAGATTGATGGAAGCGAGTATGAGCTGGAGCTTGATTCGGTTGTAATGGCAATAGGAACAAGCCCGAATCCGCTTATCCGTACTACGACGCCGGGGCTTGAAACAAACAAGCACGGCTGCATCGTAACAAAGGACGAGAGCGGGCTTACGAGCCGCGACGGAGTATTTGCGGGAGGGGACGCGGTAACCGGAGCAGCTACCGTAATACTCGCTATGGGCGCAGGCAAAGCGGCGGCTAAGGCAATGCTTGAATATATGGGAGCGTAAAAAAGCTCAGGCTTTATTCGGCGGGGAAGGGCAAGTGCGCTTTCACGCCGAATTTGTTTTAGGCAAGCAAATGATGAATCTGCAAAAATGAGGTGGCTTAATGAAAACAGTTATTGTAAGGAATATCGAGATAGGCGCGGGAATACCGAAGATAATTGCGCCCGTTATCGGAAAAAGCGAGGATGAAATACGCTCGCAGATAAGGAGCATTGTCCGTTCCAAAGCCGATATATGCGAGTGGCGCGCCGATGCTTTTGAAGGCGTAAAGGATAAGGCTATTATGCTCTCAGCGCTCAAAATGGCGCGCGGGGA
>CAZUTB010000364.1:0-2665 GCA_964622905.1 uncultured Oscillospiraceae bacterium
CCATAATCCAGCCAAGAACCGAGCAGATAAAAAACATGAGAAAATAGTATTCCACTTGAATGCTCATTTGTGTTCCCCTTCTGTTGCTTCTTTATTTCATTATAACCTATTTGCGCTTATATTCAAACATAAATTGAGCATTGCATCATATTTTTCATTTTTTCTATTGACAGAAGCAAACGAATAAAGTATTATGCTATCACGTTAGCGCGCTAAAGCGCAAATAACGAGAGGAGATTTTCCATGAAGAAGCTTATTGCTATCCTGCTTGCCGCAATCCTGATGCTTTCCGTTTCTGCCGCCATTGCTGAGGAGGACAAGTCACTCACAACCGTTATTAACAACGGAACGCTGGTTCTCGGGCTTGACGACAGCTTCCCGCCTATGGGTTATCGTGACGAAAATAACGAAATTGTCGGTTTTGATATTGACCTTGCAAGAGCCGTAGCTGAAAAGCTTGGCGTAACGCTTACGATTCAGCCTATTGATTGGGGCGCGAAGGAATTTGAGCTTAACTCCCACAGCATCGACTGCATATGGAACGGTATGTCCATAACGCCCGACCGCATAGAGAGCATGGCTATGTCCTTCCCCTACCTTAACAATCAGATTGCCTTCTACACCAAGGCTGACAGCACAATCGCTTCAACCGCAGACCTTGCAGGAAAGAAGGTTGCGATTCAGGGCGGTTCCACAACGGATGAGATGCTTTCCGGAGATTACGCAGACCTTGCGGCTACCTTTGCCGAGGTTCTTCCCTACGACGAGTACCTTACCGCGCTTATGGATTTGCAGCAGGGCGGCGTTGACGCGGTAATGATTGATGTAGTAGTCGCCGAGTTTAAGATAACCAGCATGGGTGCCGATGATATCAAGCAGGCATTCGTGATTGCGGATGATAACTACGGAATCGGCTTCCGCAAGGACGACATTGCGCTGCGCGACAAGGTTCAGGAAATCCTTATCGGGCTTAAGAAGGACGGTACGGTTGCGGAGATTTCAACCAAGTGGTTCGGCTCGGATATTTCCGTAATTCCCGCCGAGTAACTTTTAAGCATAAGTCCCGAGGCCTGCCAAAATAAGGTACGGCCTCTTTCTTTACGAAAGGATTCCGCTTTATGACTATCAAGTTCTTCAACGATCCGGAGCGCCTTGGAAAGCTCATCTCCCTTATGCTGAACGGCGCGGGAGTAACGCTGTCTATATTCTTTCTGACGCTCATATTCGCAATTCCTCTCGGAATGCTTGTAGCTGAGGGACGAATGAGCAGGAAGACGCTCGTCCGTGTGCCCGTGAGCTTTTATATCTATATCATTCGCTCCACTCCGCTCATGCTCCAGATAATGTTCATCTATTTTCTGCTGCCTATGATACTTCCCTTCAAGGTTGACAGATTCGCAGCAGTTATCTTCGCGTTTTCTGTAAACTACGCGGCATATTTTGCGGAAATTTTCCGCTCCGGAATAAGCTCAATACCGCTTGGGCAATACGAAGCCGCAAAGGTACTCGGCTACACAAAGGCGCAGACCTTTTTCAGAATAATTCTTCCGCAGGTGGTAAAGCACGTCCTTCTTCCGATGGCAAACGAGGTTATTACGCTCATCAAGGACACAGCGCTTGCTTCAACTGTTGCGGTAGTCGAGCTGATGACGATAGCTAAAAAGCAGGTTTCGGGATCTTCCTCGATAGAGCCGTACTTTGTGGCAATAATCATGTACCTTATCCTGAACGGAATTGCAGAGCAAATCTGCAAATTTACCGAAAAAAAGCTGAATTACTATCGTTAAGGAGAACAAAATGCTTACAGCGCAGGACATATATAAGGGCTTTGACGGGCTTGGAGTCCTTGACGGAATCACGATAAACATTGATAAGGGCGAGGTTGTCGCGCTTATCGGACCCAGCGGAAGCGGAAAAAGCACGCTCCTTAGGTGCATAAGCCAGCTTGAGAGGATTGACTCAGGCACTATTTCACTTGATGGCGACGTGCTATGCAGCACGGAAAACGGCATTGTCAAATACTCGGATGAGGCAACGCAAAGAAGGATTATGCTCAGAATGGGAATGGTGTTTCAATCCTATAATCTTTTCCCGCATATGAGCGTAATACAAAACCTTATAGACGCTCCTCTGCGCGTTAAGCACGAAGCTAAAAAGGACGCGACAGAGCGCGCGCTTGCAATACTCGAAAAGGTCGGGCTGTCCAGCAAGGCAAAGCAATACCCATATCAGCTTTCCGGCGGGCAGCAGCAGCGGGTTGCGATAGCAAGAGCGCTGTGTATGCAGCCTGAAATACTTTGCTTTGACGAGCCGACAAGCGCGCTTGATCCGGAGCTTACAAAGGAGGTTCTCGGCGTTATCCGCTCTTTGGCGGCAGAGCATATGACAATGCTTATAGTGACTCACGAAATGGCGTTTGCGAGAAACGTGGCCGACAGAATCGTTTTCATGGAGGGTGGCAAAATAGTCGAGGAAGGAAAGCCGGAGCAGCTTTTCCACTCGGAAAACCCGAGAACCCGCAGCTTTATAGGCGTTACGGATAAGGAATAAACAAGTAACATATATTTAAGCAAAAGAAAAGACAGCCTTGAAATCAAGACTGTCTTTTAATTGGAGCGGGTGATGGGAATCGGACCCACGTAGCCAGCTTGGAAGGCTGGAACTC
>CAZUTB010000365.1:0-2661 GCA_964622905.1 uncultured Oscillospiraceae bacterium
GCTTTCAGAGGTATCTGTCCGTGAAGATTAAGGTGCTTACCATTTTTCCCGAAATGTTTTCCTCCGTGCTTTCGTCGAGCATTCTCGGCAGGGCGGGAGCAAACGGGCTTATCGACGTGGAGCTTATTGATATTCGAGGCTTTTCCGAAAGGAAGCATAAGAATACCGATGATGAGCCCTACGGCGGCGGAGCGGGAATGGTAATGCTTGCTCAGCCCATCATCAGCGCCGTCCGCTCGGCTATGGGCTCGGGCTTCTCCGGAAGGCGAATCTATCTTTCGCCAAGGGGAAAAACGCTTACTCAGGCAACTGTTAAGAGGCTCTCCAAGGAAAACGAGCTTATTCTGCTCTGCGGGCATTATGAGGGCGTTGACCAGCGGGCTATTGACAGCGTAATCGACGAGGAGCTTTCCATAGGTGATTACATTCTCACCGGCGGCGAGCTTGCAGCGATGGTTGTCATTGATTCCGTTTCGCGTTTGATTCCCGGCGTTTTAGGCTCAAGCGAGAGCGCCGAGGAGGAAAGCTTTTCGGACGGGCTGCTGGAATATCCGCAGTACACAAGACCTGCCGAGTATGAGGGCATGAAGGTGCCCGAGGTGCTTTTGAACGGAAATCACGCCGAGATTAAGGCATGGAGAAGGCGTGAATCGCTTAAGGCGACGCTTAGGGTCAGACCCGAGCTTCTCGAAAATTCTGCGCTTACCAAAAAAGAGCGCGAGTATATCGAAAAGCTTAAAGATACAGCGGAATCGCCGGAGGCATAACCGAAACAAAATTTCATTGAGAAGGAGTTGCTTAAAAATGGTTCAGACTTTTCAGCCCAAGAAGCGCAGTCATCAGAAGGTACATGGTTTCCGTAAGCGTATGTCCACCAAGAACGGCCGCCGCGTTATCAAGGCTCGCCGTGCCCGCGGACGCAAGGTACTCAGCGCTTGATGAAATGTTAAATAGGCAAAACGGGAGCGTTGCTTCTCGTTTTGCCTATCTGTCGTTTCAATAAAATGCGCATTCAGAGCAAAGCCTTTGGCGAATTGCGCCAAGGGTTAACAGTTTGCTATTCAGCAAAAATGCGAAACAGGAAAGGATGCCGTAATGCAGCGCGCGTATCGGTTAAAGAAGAACAAGCATTTTCAAACCGTTTACCGCCGTGGCAAAAGTCAGGCGAGCAAAGACCTTGTGCTTTTGTATTTTCGCTCACGAAAGCTGCAGGTTGGCATCTCCGTCAGCAAAAAGGTCGGCAACGCGGTTATGCGTAATCGGGTTAAGCGCCGAATACGCGAAATCTTCCGAAATGAAATGCAGCTGCTGAAGCCGGGCTGGTATGTCGTAGCCGCCCGCCCGGGCGCGGCTCAGGCATCCTTTCAGAGCCTTGGCAGAACCCTGCGTTATCTTCTGCGCAAGCATGACCTTTATATGGCTGACGATAAGGGGTCGAACCGGCAATGAGAAATCTTTTGCTGCGTTTTCTCCGCTTTTACAAGCGCGGCATAAGCTCTCATCTGCCGCCCGCTTGCCGCTTTACTCCCACCTGCAGCGAGTATGCAATGCAGGCGATCGAGCGCTTTGGCGCCGTAAAGGGCAGCTGGCTGGCAATAAAACGCATTCTGCGCTGCAACCCCTTTGGCAAAGGCGGGTACGATCCCGTGCCCGAAGATGAAAGTCAAATTCTTAGGAGGGAATAGAGCCCAATATGAATGAGTTTCTGCGTTCCATCCTGGATGGCATAAATTCCTTGTTCGGAAATTATGGCTGGTCCATTATCGTGTTCACAATCCTCTTCAGGCTTATCTTCATGCCTTTGGACATGAAAAGCCGCAAGAGTATGCGCCGTATGTCCGCGCTTCAGCCCAAAATTCTGAAGCTTCAGGAAAAATACAAAAACGACAAAGAAAAGTTCAATCAGAAGCAGGCGGAGCTTTACCGCAAGGAGAAGATTAATCCTCTCTCCGGCTGCCTCCCGCTGCTTCTCCAGTGGCCTGTGCTTATCGCAATGTTCGGCGCTATGCGCCTTGTAGCTAACGAGAACACAATTTTGCAGATGTTTCAGGCTCTGAACGGCGAAACGCCCACGCTTGAGCCTTGGCTTTGGGTTCGCAATCTGTGGATGGCTGACAGCCCGTTCAACGCGTATCTGCCGGACGCTTCATCCCTCAGCATGATATCCAAGGACGTTTGGCTTGACGTACTCCAGAACAAGCTGCCCGACCCTACGGTAATCCAGACGCTCGGCATCAATCTTGAAAACTTCCTCCCGACGAGCGACAACGCGCTTTTCCAAAGCTCCATCAATTCGCTTATCGGCTTGTACACGGAAACGGCTATCTATCAGGAAACCATGAGAACCTCCATCAGCGGAATCAACCTGCTCATAACCACGTTCAATGTGTATGTTGACTGGAACGGCTTGTTCCTGCTCCCGCTTCTGTCCTGTGTTTCTCAGGTGCTGATGTTCAAGTTCAATCCCCAGTCCACCACCGGCGCTGCAACAAACGCAAACGGAAAGAGCGGAATGAACGGCATCATGAAGTGGTTCTTCCCGATTTTCTCCCTTTACGTCTGCGCAAGCCAGAATGCGGGCTTCTCGCTTTACTGGGTTGCGTCCAACGTTGTCGCGGTCGGGCAGAATTTCTTCTATAACTGGTACTTCTTCTTCACCAA
>CAZUTB010000366.1:0-2656 GCA_964622905.1 uncultured Oscillospiraceae bacterium
CCGACTCCGTTGCGCTGCGAGTAGTCGAGGTAGTTGCTGTATTCGTCTGCGGAGGCGGCGGCAACGGCGGGGACGGCTTTTACTGCGCTAAAAAGCATATAGAGAACGGTGGCGAGGCGCTTGTATACTATACAAAAGCGCCGTCGGGCGATTCGCTTGCCTGCTTTAGGGAGCTGCAAGAAGTAACAGACGATGATAAGCTTATACTGCTTGAGTCTGCCGACGCTTTTGTTATCCCGAAGCGCGCCTGCGCTTTAGTTGACTGTCTTTTCGGAACGGGGCTTGCCGGCGAGGTAAGCGGCTTCTGCTGCGAAATAATCGAGAAGATAAACGCAAGCGGCGTTTATACGATAGCCTGCGATATTCCGAGCGGGCTTTCGGGCTTAAGCGGGCTTCCTCTCGGAATTGCGGTCAAGGCAGATGAAACAATAACCTTTCACCGCCCTAAGCAGGGGCTTTTTCTCGCGAGGGGCAGGGAGCTTTCGGGAAGGGTCAGCGTCTGCCCGCTCTGTACTCGGGGGCTTAAGGAGGACGGAGGGCTTAAAGTGCTTGAAGCCTCCGATATTCCGCTCATTGTCAAAAAACGCGCAGACATGGCATATAAGGGCAGCGCGGGCAAGCTTCTCGTTATCGCGGGGCATCTCGGAATGGCGGGCGCGGCGGCGCTCTGTGCAATGGCAGCCTTCCGCACGGGAGTCGGGCTTGTAAGGATTCTTACCGAGAAAAGCGCCGTTCCCGTCGTTCAATGCCTTTGCCCGTCCGCAACCGCTGAAGCTCTCAGCGAGGAAAGCGTCAAAAGCGGCATTGAATGGGCTGACGCGCTGGCTTTAGGTCCTGGGCTTGGAACAGGGGAGGAAGCCTGCGGCTTGCTTTTTATTGCGCTTGCCTCTCAGAAGCCGAAGGTTGTTGACGCGGACGCGCTGAATCTCCTTGCACTCGCGCCGATGAAGCTCGAAAGCGCGGTTATCACCCCGCATATCGGCGAAGCGCAGAGGCTTCTAGGCGCTTTCGGAGAAACGCTTTCGGGGAATTCCGTAGAGGATGCAAAGCGCCTCTCGGAGCTTTACGGCGCAGCGGCGCTTCTCAAGGGGCATTCGAGCATAGTTGCTTCATCCGAAGAAACCTATGTCAACACGAGCGGCTGCTCGGGTATGGCTGTTGGCGGCAGCGGGGATGTGCTTACGGGAATTATAGGCGCATTGCTTGCGGACAGGGATTTGCTGCTCAGCTGTGGCACGTCCGCCGCCCTCGGAATGCTTATCCACGGCTTGGCAGGCGAAAGCGCCGCGGCGCGCGTCGGCTCCCGCTCGATGATGGCACAGGACGAGCTTGACGGAATAGCGGAGGTTTTAAGGAAATACGGAAGGTAGGCGGTATGTAACGCGCGGCTCTTATCACGCATAGTATCAAGGGCAGAGGCTTCTTTGTCTGGAGCGTGATATATTTGAAACGCGGCGATATATACTGGGCGGACCTTGACCCCGTTATCGGGAGCGAGCAGGGCGGCTTTCGGCCCGTAATCATTGTTCAGAACGATACCGGAAATTATTACAGCCCAACGGTCATAGTCTGCGCTATTACGGGAAAAACGGCTAAGCTGCACCTTCCAACCCATGTTCTGCTGCTTGGCGGGGAGAGCGGGCTTCGGCGGAACTCACTGGTTCTGGGCGAGCAGATACGCACAATAGAGAAAACCCGCCTGAGCGAGAGAATAGGCTCTGCGGGCTTGGACACAATGAAAATGCTTGACAGAGCGCTCCTTATATCCCTTGGGCTGTACCGAGCGGCGGAGCGCTAACGAATACTGAGAATACGGAGAGAGAAACGGAATGAAAAGGCTGGAAGACAAGATGAACAGCACCCCGCAGAGAAAAATGGCGTGGGCGGCTTTGCAGATAGTTATGGGCGTGCTGATAGGCGGTGTGGCTTATCCGGCTTTCCTTACGCCCAACAACATCGCCCCGGGCGGGCTTACGGGTCTTGCGACGATACTTAATTATCTGTTCGGGATGCCCGTCGGCGTAACAAGCCTTGTAATGAACCTGCCGCTTTTCTATTTCAGCTGGCGCTCCATGGGGCGCGGCTTTGCCGCGCGCTCGCTTCTGGCAACCTTTCTTTTCTCGTTTGTAATTGACCTTATACCGATAAAGCCGGTCACGGATAACCTCTTGCTTTCGGCGGTTTATGGAGGGATAATCCTCGGAATAGGGCTTGGGCTAATTCTTCGCGGCGGAGCGACAACTGGCGGTACGGATATGCTCGCAAAGATGATTCACGAGCGCTTTCCCGCAATGACTGTCGGAATTATTCTGCTTGTGCTTGATTTTATCGTTGTGGCGCTTGCGGGAGTTTTCATTGATATGGAATCCGCGCTTTACGCAATGGTGACTATCTTCATTTCGTCAAAGGTTATAGACCTCTGCATGGAGGGAATGAACACGGCAAAGCTCTGCTTCATCGTCAGCGACAGGTATGAGGAAGTAAGTGCAATGCTGATGAAGAGGCTTGACCACGGCTGCACATATATTGATTCAAGCGGAGTATACAGCGGAAAAAAGCGCGAAATGATTATGATTATGGTGTACAAGCTTGAGGTGCCGCAGGTCAAGGGGCTTGTAAGCGCTATTGACCCAAAGGCGTTTATGATTGTTGTCGA
>CAZUTB010000367.1:0-2649 GCA_964622905.1 uncultured Oscillospiraceae bacterium
GAGTGCCTTATGCAGCGCTCAATTCCGCGTGTGTTTGTCCCAAAGGCTCTGGCGGCAAACGGGTAAACGCATTTGCCAAGCTCATCTTTTTCACCCGTCCTTATCGCCAGCCTGCTTGCCGTGGCAATCAGGTATTTGTACCCGCTCTGCCTGTGGGCAAAGCCGCAGGAGTCAAGCATAAGCGCAGCCTCGGCAATAGCCTTTCTGTAAGCCCTGTTTGCGCATTTCGGTATTTCCGCGCGCGGAATGCAAAGGAGCGCCCTTGAAACCGCCTCGTTATCGCCCGAGGGCAAAACAATATCACATATTTCCGGAGCGGAATCGCTGTCCGATATATACAGAAGATACGGAAACTGCAGAGGGCAAAAATTCGGAACACATTTCAATATATGCGCTCCGGAGCCTGCATGGGAATACTCGCACAGGATGACCGCATCGATTATTTCGGCGGTCAGCATTTCCCTTGCTTCCAAAAGCGAATATGCGCAGACCGCCCGCTTTGCGCCCGCCGCCTCCGCTGCAATGCACAGCCTTATTCCCTCCGCAGGGCTTTTCGGAAGTATCAGAATGCTCCCAAGCTGCACCGTTATCCCGCCTTTTACATATTTCTCTTGTTAACCTAGCCTATATACGACAAAGCACCTGCCGAATCCTTCTTACATAATTCGACAAGCGCTTATCGTTTTGCGGCTATGCGGCTTGCTTTTCACAAGCTGTTGAATACCTGCCTGATACGGAAGCGTTTAGCGCGTTATTCTCTATTTTCTCCGCGTATGCCAGCATCCACTCAACGTAAAGCCCGTAGCCCTGCGTAGGGTCGCCTACGAAAACGTGAGTAACAGCTCCGACAAGCTTTCCGTTTTGTATTATCGGGCTTCCGGACATTCCCTGCACTATTCCGCCGGTTTTCGCAAGCAGCCTTTCGTCCGTTACCTTGATAACCATGCTCTTTTGCTTCGGCGCGCTTTGCCTGTAAAGCTTTGTTATTTCAATCTCGAATTCCTCTGCGTTTTCCCCGTCAAGACAGGAGAGTATGCTTGCCTTTCCTGTACTTATCTCGCCTTGGAGCGCAGCGGGCAAACCGTTTGGATAAAGGCTTGATTTTATTGCCTCGTCGCTTTGCCCGTATATTCCGAATATGCTGTTGCCTAAGATTTCGCCGAAGATTCGCCTCTGCCGCAGGAAGGAGCCTCGCAATTCCCCGGGCGTTCCTATTTCGCCCTTTTTCACTCCGGTTATCTCCGCGTGAAGCGCCGAACCATTCTTGAGCGAAAGCAGCTCGCCCGTGTCAACATCCGTTACCGCGTGCCCCAAAGCGGCGAACGCGCCCGTCTCGGGGTCATAAAAGGAGAGCGTGCCTATTCCCGCAGTGCTGTCGCGCACCCATGCGCCGAGGCGGTATTCGCCGTCCGACAGCGTTGGAGTTACCGCAAGCGGAATTGTCTTCCCCGAGCGCCTAATAATGAACTCGAGCGTTCGTCCCTCGCTTTCGTGAATCAGCTTTGTCAGATGCTCGGCGCTCAGTATTTCGTGCCCGTCTACGGATACTATGTAGTCGCCGGTCTTGATTCCCGCGCTGCCGGCGGGACCCTTTCCGGAGCTGCTCAGGTCGCTTAAGCCTACTACGAGCGCTCCGCTCATGTTCATCGCGATTCCTATCGCTCCGCCGCCCGGGATAAGCGTCTTTCCAGCTCTTGCGGTAACCTTCACGTCGGCTATGGGAATAATTCCAAGCAGCGATAGCTTAAGCTCCGTCTGACCTGCCGAATGCGCGGTTATAGAGATTCCTTCTGCGCTTTCGTCAAGCCCGACAAGCGCCGTCCTTGCGCTTTCGCTCGCGGTTATCGGCAGGGCAAAGGAGAGGGTCTGGCTCTGTCCCTTTATCAGTTCAAGCTCCTTGGGCAGAGCGCGCAGAGCGCCGGCTGCGGGAGAGAAGTAGCCGCAGACTATCAGGGAAGCAAGGAATACTCCGAAAGCGCGCAGCGCCTTAGGCTTGCAGGAATTTCGATACGACATAAAAACGCCCCTTTCAGAAGCTGACAAAGACAGCATTCCCGAAAGGGACGATAAATCATATGGTATTTTTAGCTTTTTAGTCGCTTATAAGGTCGAGCGCCGCCTGCTGCTCCTCAATCATCATCTTTACCTTATCACGGAATTCCTTAGCTCCGTCCTTAAGGGAAGCGATGTTCTTTTCAAGCTGCTCCTTTTCGTCCTTAAGCCCCGCAACCTGCTCGTCTGCCTTCGCCTGAGCGTCGGCAAGGATTGCGTCCGCGCGGACATGAGCCTGAGCAACGGTTTCGTCGCATACGCGCTGGGTGTTCTTGAGCATTTCCTTAATAGTGTCGCCGTAGTCCGCATCGTCAAAGGACTGCTTGGCAACCGCCTGCGGCTGAGCCTGAACAACCTGCGCGGGCTTCTGCTGCTCGCGGCGGAAGGCGTTTTCGGCTCTCTCGGCGCGCTCACGCATATTCACAAGCTCCTGCTGAAGCTGCTGCATAGCGGCGTTGTTCTGATTTCCTGCGGCAGGAACGGGAGCGGAACGCATAGCGGTTATTTCCGCGTTCATAGCGTCAAGCTCATCGCAGATGGAATCAAGGAAGGAATCTACCTCATCAGAATCATATCCGAGCTTCTTCTTGCCGAATT
>CAZUTB010000368.1:0-2641 GCA_964622905.1 uncultured Oscillospiraceae bacterium
CAAGCAAGAAAATGATGCAAACCGGAGCAAGTAAGCAAAGCGCACTTGCTCCGATAGTGAAGCTTACAGCTTCACTATTTCATACTTCATCGTTCCCAGCCCGAGCTTTTCGCCATGCTGCAAAGCGGAAATCCAATTGGTTTCCGGAGAAACGGCGGCGAAATGGTCGCCCTTGCCGTGCTCTGCCTTGTCAAGCAGGCTGCCCTTTACCGCGGACTCGGCGTTGACCGCGTCGGCGCAAGCCATATCCAGGGCAACGGGGTCAAAGGAGGCGAACATTCCGACATCCGGAACAATCGGAATATCGTTGTCCGCATGGCAGTCGCAGAAGGGCGAAACATCCACAACAATGTTGATATGGAAGGCGGGGCGGTTCTGCACAACCGCCTTTGCATACTCGGCAATCTTATAGTTCAGCACATCGTTAGCCTCGTCAAACGCCGCCTGAACCGCGTCCTTGGGGCAGACGCCGATGCAGCGCCCGCAGCCGACGCACTTGTTATGGTCAATGGTCGCTTTGCCGTTTACGATGGAGGGCGCGTCATGAGCGCAGATTTTGCGGCATTTTCCACAGCCGATGCAGTCGCTCTTTTCAACCGTGGGCTTTCCCGCGGAGTGCATTTCCATCTTGCCCGCGCGCGAGCCGCTGCCCATACCGAGGTTCTTGAGCGCGCCGCCGAAGCCTGCCAGCTCATGCCCCTTGAAGTGCGAAAGCGAAATAACGATATCCGCGTCCATAATCGCGCTGCCAATCTTCGCTTCCTTGACGTACTCGCCGCCCTCTACCGGCACAAGGCGCTCCTCTGTGCCCTTCAAGCCGTCCGCAATTATGGTGTGAACGCCCGTCATAAAGGGGTTATAGCCGTTTGCATAGGCGCTGTCCAGATGGTCAAGCGCGTTCTTTCTGCCGCCAACATAGAGCGTATTGCAGTCGGTAACAAAGGGCTTTCCGCCAAGCCGCTTGACGTAATCGCAGACAACCTTAGCATAATTCGCGCGAAGGAAGGCAAGATTGCCCGGCTCGCCGAAATGCAGCTTTACCGCAACAAACTTATCCTTGAAATCAATCTGCTCAATTCCCGCATTCTTTATAAGGCGCTCGAACTTTTGCAGCAGATTATTCCCGTCCGTAGTGTGCATATCCGAAAAATAAACCTTAGAACCCGCCATAGCAATATCCTCCCGATAATAAGTCTGTGCTTTTTATACAAGCCCGAGGTTCATTCCGATTCAGACGGCATGAGCCTCGGGCATAAGTATATCAATAATTTACGAAATTAACAAACCCTCAGTACAGAACCTTTTCCGCATCCTTTGCGCTCGCGAAGGGTCCGGGGATGGGCGCGGTGGGGCGCTTTTCACCGAAATAATCCTTATCAAAGACTATCTCGCTTCCGTCCGGATTCTCGAATCTCTGCTCAGGCTCGAACGCCCTTCCGAGAATATCGCTGTCGATTGTCCTGTCCGTAAAGCTGCCGAGAAGCCCGAAAACATTGGTCTTGAGCGAATACCTTCCGTTCTTCTCCTCCAGCTCGACAAACGCCTTTTCGGAGGTGCAGATAAGATTCTCGGTTTCGTGCTTGCACACATTCGCGCCGTTGAAGTACGCGTTGCCCTCAACCCATACAGGCAGATGCCCGAAATGATAGGTCGCAAGCGCGCCCATATCCGGCTCTCTGTCCATCATAAAGTGGGAAATCCACTCCTCGTAGGTGGGGAAGATGTCGAACGCCGCAGTTCCGACTACCTCGTACTCGTTGCTCTCGGGAGTCTTTGCGGGGTCGGTTATCGGGTACTTCTGCACGAAGATATTGTTGTAAATTCTGTCATCGCCGTGAAGAATGGACATAAAGCCCGCTACCTCGGTGCGGTGACGGATATGATAGGGCGTATAGCGCGGCTCGCGCTGACCGTTGACGATGCTGTCAACGCCGGAATTGATAAGCCCGAACGCGCCGAGGATAAGGTTATGCACGCAGGCAATTCCCTCGCTGGGAATCACAACGCCCATCTTGGAGAGCATAATATTATTGTCGATAAGCGTAGGGCCATGACCGACCTCGATGAACACATCGTTGCTGAACATAGCTCCCTTTGCGGGAAGAATTCCCTCGGGGCGCTGATTATCATGCAGCAGGTTCTGACTGATTCTTGCGCCCTGCGCCTGCCAGTCGAACCAAACGCCCATAATGCAGTTGTGGATATGGTTGCGGCGAACGGTTACGTCAATAGCCGCATGGAGCTTGATTCCCGCGGTTTCAGCGCCGCCAAGCTGCTGGGAATTGCATACATGGTGGATGTGGCAGTCCTCTATTGTGGAGAAAACTCCGCCCATTCTGCCTACAATGCCCGTCTGCTCGCAGTGGTGAATTTCGCAGCGGCGAATGATATGGCTTCCGACATTCTCCTTGAGCCAGCCGTGATACTGACCGCGGCAGACCGCGTCGCGCTCCATCTGAGTGGGGCTCTTGACGTGCTTGGTATAGAAATACATATCGTTTTCGGGGTCGCAGTACTTGCCGAGGGAGATTCCGCAGCATTTGCTGTTGCAGATTTCGCAGTCCTCGATAATCCAGCCGCGGCTCCAGTGCGGACCAATCATTCCGTCCTGATAAGCGGCGGGAGGCGCCCAAGTCGTTGC
>CAZUTB010000369.1:0-2641 GCA_964622905.1 uncultured Oscillospiraceae bacterium
CGGTTGTTTCTCAATGAGTCTCCGCACTTGAGCTTGGTCTTTTCGTACTTTCCGCTCAAATTGCTTCGCGATTTCTTGAAGCTAAAGCCTTTGTATCTCACCGGCATAGCCGATGGATTTCCTCATATAAAACAATACATAAGCATTCGGGATGCCGCGTTCAGCATCCCGAATATAAAGCGTATGCCATAATTGCTGTTTATAAAGAAGAAGCTTAAAGCCTGCATGAAGCGCTGCATTAAGAAACATCCATCTTTAGCAACTGATACTTACTTCATATTATCATATGCCGCCTTGATAAGCGCTTTCCCCTGTGAGTACTCCCAGAACATCAAGCCGCCAAAGCCGTTTTGAGCTACATATCTCGCCTTTGCCGCAACGCTTCTTGCGTTATCATAGGTATAGAGCTTGCCCGAATGAATAAAGTACGGCGCTTCGGCGCTTTCGTCGTATCCTGCGGTTTCGGGATACTCCGACACAAGCTTCTCAAGCCCTGAATATGATATAGTTTTTACACCCGTTGTTTTTCCGTTCCCGCCGGGCGCGTTAACCGATGCCGAAACCTCAAAAACTCTTGCATACATCGCTCCGCCTAGGATAAGCTTTTCCCTCGGAATTCCTGCCGATTCATAAGCTAACAGGGACTCTGCGCCGCCAAGACCGTTTTCCGTTTCAAAAAGCGCAGTATGGTGCAGCAGCTCTTTTGTGAAGCCGCTCATATCGTAGGTCATAACCAGCACCTGATCGAGAAGCGGCGAAACCGCGCTCCAGTTGATTAAATCGACGTGTTCGCGGCTTGCGCCGACAGCCGCGGTCAGAATGCAGTCCTTGCCGTTTGCAGCGTTATACGCGTCGATTTCCGCTCTGAGCGCCTTGATGAGGAGCGTGAAGTTATCCCTGTCCTTACCCGTGCTTGCAATGCCGCCTGCGGAAATCCCGGGATATTCCCAGTCGATATCAATACCTCTGAAACCGTATTTGTGAAGCAGGCTGATCGCGCTTTCGGCAAATCTCTGCCTTCCCTCGGCGGTGGAAGCCATTCCGGAGAAGCCGTCCATTCCGTATCCGCCTATCGAAATAACTGTCCGCACCTTCGGATAGTCAGCCATATAGCTGCTGAACGCCTTGATGCTTCTTGCAATAGAATCATCTGTAAGTCCATTCTTGATTCCCGCAAACGCGAAATTCACCTGATCAAGCCGCTCCAAATCCTCTTTCGCGATGTCTGCGCCGTCATAGATATAGGTTATCAAAAGCGGCTTTGAGGCGGCAAGGGCTTCCCCTTCCGCTCCTCGCTCCACGCTGTGGCGCGGGAGAAGAATAAGGCAAAACAGCAGCGCCGCAAGCGCCAGCACAATAATTTTCACTGTTATATTGAAATCGCTGATGACAAGCACCTCACTTCAGAAAAATTGCGTGTTCATCTTCCTCTGCATTTTACGGATTTACGGCAGCTCGGAACGCTCCGATGGTATAAATCCGACGAAAGGATAGTGAACACGCAAATGTTATCATACAAAAAACGCCGATTCAAGCGGTAATCATTTCCGAACGGATGAAACAGAGCCGCCGATTGTCATTGTTATCGGCATTGTGAGCATTACGGGATACCCGTCCCTGTCTCCGTTTATGCGCCTCAGCGCGAGCGTCGCGCAATGCTCCGCCATCTCCTGCACAGGCTGATTCACCGTTGTCAGCTTCGGCTTCATCAGCTTGCCAAACGGCTCACAGTCAAACGCAATAAGGGAAATGTCCCTTGGTATGCTCAGATTCGCCTCGTTTATCGCCATTATTGCGCCCTGCGCGGTCAGGTCGTTTGTTACAAGAACGGCGGTCGGAATCTGCTCAAGGTCGAGCATCAGCTTCATTCTGCGATATCCGGACGACACGTCGTAGCCATGCTCCATAAGAATAATATCGTCCTGAAGCGGAATCCCCTTTTCCTCAAGCGCCTTCTTGTACCCGCACCAGCGCTCGTAGGGCGTGTAGGCGGAAATTCCACCGTTGATAAGCCCTATGCGCTTATGGCCATACTCAATAAGATGATTTGTCGCGTTGTACGCGCCCCTGAAATTATCGCTGACTATTGTGTCAAGCTTGTGGTCCTTAAGCGGGCGGTCAAAAAGGATTACGGGAGTTCCGCCGTTTTCAATGGATGAAATCTTCTCGCTCTGCACGGCATACGGAACCATGATTATAGCGTCAACTCCCTTTGATAAAAGGAAGTCAAGCATATCGTTTTCCTTGCAGTCCTCCTGCGCGTTATCGCAAAGGAGCGTGCTGTAGCCTTGCTTTCTGAGCGCGCGAATGATATGCACGGCGATATTCATGAAAAACGAATTATCCATGAGCGGCAGCAGAATGCCGATACTCATGGTTTTGTTAGTCCTCAAACCTCTTGCCATATAGTTGACCTTGAAGCCGAGGCGGGATATGGATTCCTCTATCCGCGCTCTGTTCTCCGCTCGGACAGGCAGCCCGTTCAGATATTTAGATATTGTTGCAATGGACAAATCAGCGTCCTTCGCAACATCCTTTATTGTTATCGGCATACGCGCAATCACTCCCCTCAATAATTTTACAGTTTAGGCGCTGCTTTGTCAATCAATACAAAACAGTGGGCGCTCATTTCTGAGTGCCC
>CAZUTB010000370.1:0-2637 GCA_964622905.1 uncultured Oscillospiraceae bacterium
CCCCGAGAAGCGGGATTTATCCCGCTTCCTTACATTGTTGTCCGACCGTTAAGCGAATGCTGAGCAGGAGAACGATGTAAACTCGGCGCAAGCCTGCTTGCGCCGAACGCAAAGCGAAACGGAGGATAAGCTATGAAGCAGAGATTGAGCAGCCTTTCAATACGGTATTTTCTGTCCTACGCCGCCGTAATGCTGGCAGTGATGGGGCTGTTCATCATATACATCATGAACAGCTTTTATCAGTTCCATTCCAACACCATACTCGGCAAGTACGAAAAGAGCCTGGAGCTGATACGCGAAACAAACGAAAACGAGCTTTTCTCTCTTTCCTCCATAACAAATCAGCTTGCCAATAACGCTGCCGCCAAGCCGTTTAAATTTCGGGACGAGCCTGTGAAGGCAAAGGCGCTGATGGCAGAGCTGACCACGTTCAAGGCTACCAATAAGTATCTCTCCGCAATCTTCCTGCACTACTGCAACGAGGATTTTGTTTACTCGCAGGCAAGCTCGTATACAACGGATAATTTCATCAGCCGCGCGGCGCTTTTTGACGGAATTTCGCCCGAAACGCTGCTCGGCAGGCTGGAGAGCACCTCCGGCACGGAAATGCTTCCGCTGCAAAACGTGAGCGGGTATGTGTTCAATGCCTACGGCGAAACCCTTCGCGTGATTCCCGTGCTGTTCCCGTTTGATTACCGCAATATCTATCGCTGCGGCACTGTGCTTTACCTGCTGGACGGGGACGGCTACGACAACTGGTTTCTCACAATGGCGAGCGACAGCGTTGATGTTTACATAATGAACGGCGATACGCCCATAACGGGGCTCAGCCCCAACAAGGTGCCGCTGTCCCTTGCTGAACAAAAGCAGGAAAGCGTCGTATACGAGGGCGTTAAATACCATGTGCTGAGGATTGAGGGCAAGCATTATCCATACAGCTATCTAATGCTTGTGTCGGATGTGGAGCTGTCCGTTGCTTTGTCCACCTCGGTCAAGGTTATGCTGATGGTCTGCGTTTTGATAGCGGCGCTGGGCGCGCTGCTTATAATGCGCATGGTAAGGCTGCGCATGAAGCCGATAAAGCTGCTTTACGGAATGCTGATGGACAGGAAGCCTACCGGAAACGAGCTGCTGGAAATCAGGGACGGAGTGCAGAAGCTCATCGACGAGAACGCGGCGATGAACACGCGTATGGAATCCTATGAAACTCTGCGCAGGACGGATTTTGTGCAGAGCATGATTAACGGCGGAATCCATACAAACGATGAATGGCTCGCGCGCGCGGAGGAGATTGACCTGAATGTTGACCTGCCCTGCTACTGCGTTTGCATACTCGCAAAGCCCGACGGCTCGGAGTACGACCTGAGCGCGGGTAAGCTTGACACGCTGTTTGATGAAACGGTCTGCGGTGTTGCGGCAATGCTTGACAAGGCGATTCTTGTGGCGTTCGGGCAGAGCGCGCCCGCGCTTGGGCAATGGCTTACGGAGAAATTCGAGGGCATGAAGACCAGCGAGCCGGGGCTTGTGATGGCGGTGAGCGGAGTACATACGGAGTGGCGGCACGGGCCGCGCGCATACCTTGAGGCGGATTACGCGTTTGAAAGCCGCTTCCTCGTGGGCAACCGAAGCGCTATCCTTTTCCGCAATCAGGCGGAAAACCATTTAAGCAGCGCCGCAAAGGAAAAGCAGAAGCGCGTAGTGGAGCAGCTTCGGCAGGCGCTCAGCGCGTCGGACGCACTGCGTGTCAGCGAGGCGCTTACGGAGCTTTCGCATATGATGCGGGACATCAACCTTTCCCTGTTCGCCTTCCGCTGCGTCTATAATGACATCCTGCTCGTAATAACGGATGAGGCGGATCAGGAAACGCACGACGCCTATAACCTGTTCCGCCTGAGCCACTGCCTGTCGCTGGAGGAGCTGGACAGATACCTGCGCGCCGTCTGCTCCGATATAATCAAAAAGAAAACGCAGAGCGGCGAAAGCGCCCCAAGCGAAGCTGCCGCGCCCGAGATTGCGCACGCAATGGCGCTCATCCGCCAGCGCTTCAGCGATCCGAGCCTGTCCGTATCGTGGGTTGCGCAGGAGGTTGGGATGACAGATTCAAAGCTGTCGCTGGAATTCAAGCGCTGCTATCATGTTACGCCCTTCGAGTGCCTTACCGCGCACCGAATGCGGCGCGCGTGCCGCCTGCTGATTACCTCGGAAATGCCGGTGAAGGATATTGCCGTGGAGTGCGGCTATTATGAGATTCCAAGCTTTAACAGAAGGTTTAAGGCGTATACGGGCATGACCCCGCAGCAGTATCGCCAGAACAGGAACGGGGAATAAACGCTGCGCGTTCGGCGCAAGCAGGCTTGCGCCGAGTTTTCACCATTTTCTTGTTCAGCCTATGGGCTTCACGGAAAAAAATGGTGCAAGGAAGCGGTATAGATACCGCTCCTCGGGGCGGCAGAGCCACCCAAAGCGGATTGCAATGAAGGAGAGCTCTCCTTCATACTTCCTCCTGAAAATATGTGCGATGGATTTTTGGGGATGAGGCGTGTGCCTTCTTTACATCCTCTAAAGTTAGTGCCATGGTTATCCGTCGTCCGCTGCCCCGTCATATGTAGGGAAAACTGTGTTTTCCCGCCTTGTTTC
>CAZUTB010000371.1:0-2636 GCA_964622905.1 uncultured Oscillospiraceae bacterium
TGCAAGGCTCGCCCTTGCTCCGCTCTCCTTAGCCGCAATCGCAACCTGATCCATATAGAAATACATATCGGCAATCGAGGTTACTCCGAAGCGGAACAGCTCCGCGAACGCAAGGCGGGAGCCGGTGCGGACAAACTCGTTTGTGAGCCTGTCCTCGGCGGGAAATATCTTTGTGAACAGCCAGTCATGCAGATTAAGGTCGCTGCCCCAGCCGCGCAGAAGCGTCATAGCTATATGCGTATGCGCGTTGGCAAGCCCGGGCATACAGAGCTGCCCGCGCCCGTCGATGGTTTCCTCCGCAGCAAACTCGGGCGCGCCCTCCGCCTTGCCCGCATACGCGATGCTTCCGCCGTCAATCTGAATTACCGCATTTCCGATAATCTCAAACGGCGCGTCAAAATTCCGAATCAGCCTGATGTTCTTTATAAGCGTCTTTATGACAAATTCCTCCTAAAGCGGCACAGCCGCGCAAATCAGACGTTGAAGCTTCCGAGATATTCCGCCTGCTCGGGACTTAATGTGTCAATGGAGGTGCCCATCGCGCGGAGCTTGACGGAGGCGACAAAGCGGTCAACCTCGGCGGGCACGGAATAGAGCTTATTTTCGAGCTTGCCCTTGTTATCCGCAAGGAACTTTGCGCAGAGAATCTGCAGGGCAAAGCTCATATCCATAATCTCGGCGGGATGCCCGTCGCCAGCGGCAAGGTTGACAAGCCTCCCCTCGGCAAGCAGGCAGACGCGCTTCCCGTTCGGAAGCGTGCATTCCTCGATATTCTTCCTCACGCGCCTTACGGAAACCGCGTAATCCTTGAGTTCCTTGGCGTTGACCTCAACATCGAAATGACCCGCGTTGGACAAAAGCGCGCCGTCCTTGAGCAGCGGGAACACATCCCTGCCGATAACATCCTTGCAGCCCGTTACCGTTACGAAGAAATCGCCAAGAGGCGCAGCCTCTGCCATAGGCATAACGGTGTAGCCGTCCATAACCGCCTCTATTGCCTTTATGGGGTCAATTTCGGTTACGATAACCTCCGCGCCCAGCGCCCTTGCGCGCATTGCAACGCCCTTGCCGCAGAAGCCATAGCCCGCAACGACAACGCGCTTGCCCGCAACGATAAGGTTTGTCGTCCTGTTGATTCCGTCCCAAACGGATTGACCAGTTCCGTAGCGATTGTCAAAAAGGTGCTTGCAGTCGCCGTCGTTTACGTTCATCATCGGGAAATTAAGCTTGCCCTCGCGCTCCCTTGCGCGCAGGCGGATGATTCCCGTGGTGGTTTCCTCGCAGCCGCCGATGAGGTTCACTGCGTACTCGGGGTGAGATTCGTGCAGAATGTTCACAAGGTCGCCGCCGTCGTCAATGATGATATCGGGCTTTACGGAAAGCGCGCTGAGAAGGTACTCCTCGTACTCCTCCATATTGCAGCCATACTTTGCAAACACGGTTACGCCGCTCTGCGAAAGCGCCGCGGCAACATCATCCTGCGTGGAAAGCGGGTTTGAGCCGGTTGCATAAACCTCCGCGCCCAGCTTATGCAGCATTTCGGAAAGATACGCGCTCTTTGCCTCGAGATGAATGGAAACCGCCGCCTTCAAGCCCTTAAAGGGCTGCTCGTCCCCATATACGCGGAGAATCTCCGCAAGCACGGGCATATGCTCCCTTACCCAGTCAATTTTGAGCCTTCCCTCGGGCGCTAAAGATATATCGCGCACAACGCTTTTCACGGCTTTTCGCTCCTTAGTTTATTGATGCTTTCATTATATAGCTCACACAAGGCGCGTGTCAAACAGGACATAAAAATCGCCCCGCCCTGTTCCATGTTATCCATGGAATAAGGCGGGGTGAAAACTTACGCTTCGCGTTCGGAACAAGTGCGCTTCACTTGCTTGCTCCGGTTTGTAGGCTTACTTTCTGCTCGGAGCGTTATTGTAGGCGTACATTATCGCGGTCTGGTGCGACTCGTCAACAATATCCGTTCCGTGGGTACGGCTGTTCACGAAGTGGACGCAGAACTGACCCTCGAAGTTATTATCAAGTATGGTCTGAGTTCCGTGAGGCACACCATACATCGACGCGGCGAACGAGCGGCCATCCTTGGTTACCCACAGCGCGTGACGCACATAAACAATCTTGCTCGCGGTGGATACGCCGTAGATTTTGCACATAATGGCAGTATCGGCGGCGGTAAGCGGCTCAACGTCTGCGTGGCTTCCGCCTGCCCAGCGGTATGCGCGGAAGCTGAGTCCGGTCTTAACATCGGTTATAGTCGCAACAGTTCCGCGCGGCCAAACCTTCTGAATATCGCCGGTGTACCAGTCGGACAGCTCGACGGGATAAATGGTAACATCGCCAATCTGCGTTCCGCCCTCGGGGGTAGTTCCGTACAGCTCATGCTGCGTGGTGCTGCCCGCGATTCCGTCGGGGGTAAGCCCCTTGGACTCCTGGAAGGCGTACACCGCGTTGTAGGTGTCCTTGCCGTAGATTCCGTCAACCTTGCCGGAGAGGAAGCCAAGCTCCTGAAGCGCCGTCTTTTCGTCTCCCGTGGCTTCGGCGATCCGGTCATCCAGCTCTTTCTTGCTCGCCTCGTAGGTCGCGGTCAAATTGCCGCGTTCCGCCTCCACGGTCTCACGCGTCACGCG
>CAZUTB010000372.1:0-353 GCA_964622905.1 uncultured Oscillospiraceae bacterium
ATCGGCTTAGCGCGGAACGCCACACCTAAACCGGCTAGCGCCAGCATCGGTAAATCATTGGCACCATCGCCCACTGCTATAGTCTGCTCTAAACGCAAACCTTCTTGCGCCGTGAGCTCACGTAGCAATTCAGCTTTGCGCTGGGCATCAACAATCGGCTCAATGGCGCGGCCTGTCAGTTTACCGTCGACAATTTCCAATTCATTGGCATACACATAATCAATGCCTAAGCGCTCTTGCAATTGCTTGGCAAAATAAGTGAAGCCACCGGATAAAATCGCTGTTTTGTAGCATAAGCGTTTGAGCTCGGCAAAGAGCATTTCAGCACCTTCCGTCAAACGCAAGGATGCACC
>CAZUTB010000372.1:363-2618 GCA_964622905.1 uncultured Oscillospiraceae bacterium
TGCTCGGGATTGCGGTTACGACCGATGAAATGGTCTTCTGCACGACATCTTCAGACAAACCTTCCAGCAAAGCTAAGCGCTCTTTAAAGCTGGCTTTAAAATCAAGCTCACCTTGCATTGCACGCTCAGTGATCTGCGCCACTTGCTCACCCACACCCGCCGCTTTAGCTAACTCGTCAATGACTTCAGCTTCAATCAACGTAGAGTCCATATCAAAGACGGCTAAGCGGCGATTGCGACGAAAAACCGTATCGCGCTGAAAGGCAATATCCACATTAAGCTCTTGCGCCACACTTAAAAACTCAGCACGCAACGCTGCTGGGTCCGCAGGTTCACCGCGTACCGAGAACTCAATGCAGCCCTTACCTTGGTTTTCAGGTGTATCCAATGGCATGCGCCCGGACAGCCGATCAATATGGTCGATATTCAAACCGTATTGCGCGGTAATCGCACTGACGCGCTGCAACTGCTCAGCCGTCACTTTACGCGTCAACAAGGTCACCATATAGCGCGGTTTACCTTGGCCACTGACCCATTGCTGGTAATCCTCTTCAGACACAGGCGTGAAACGCACTTGCTGATCGAGTTTATAACCCGTAAATAAAATATCTTTAAGCACAGCAGACGCCTGCTCAGTGCTGGGTATTTCAACTAAAATACCAAAAGACAAGGTGTTGTGAATCACAGCTTGGCCAATATCCAAAATATTCACACCGCTGTTCGCCACCGCCCGTATTGTCGGCTGGTCGGCGCACCGCTTGGAGGAATTGACCACCGGCGGACGCATCATTCGTCCGGCGTATAAGCCGGTTTCGAAGCATACAGCTTATATTCCCTTAGCAGAACGCAAATAACAAGTACAATAAAACGGACACGAAGAAATTCGTGTCCGTTTTTTCTTGACACAGGCAGCATTCCAAAGTATTATAGAAAGCATAGAAGAACATTTGTTCGATACATAAGAGGGGAGTATTGAGGATGAGATTAAACGAGCTGGCAAGGGAATATCGCGCCAATGCCGCGCTTTTGGAGCTGCGGGCGGTGCAGCTCCAAAAGCTGCTGCCGCAAATTGGGTGCTTAGAGGAGAAAAGGCGCGTGCGGCGGCGCATAAATTTGCTGCACACCATGATTTGCGACAGCCGGTGTACCGCCAATGAACTCGAGCATTACCACGATGCAAAGGGGGCGTGATGCTTGCGCAAATGCATAACCCTGTCGGATACGCTTGCAGCCCGGTATGCGTTCGGGCAGTATGAACAGATGCCCGATGTGCCGAGCCGCGCGGCGTTTCGCGCCGCTTTTCGGCGGGCGGTACGCGAGGAATTGACCGAGCGGCAAAGAGCCGCGCTCATCGGCGCGTATATTGAGGGAAAAACCCAGCGGCAGCTTGCGGCGGAATGGGGCGTTGACCCCTCGGCGGTTTGCCGCCATATCAGCCGCGCGCGGCGCAAGCTGAATCGACTGCTTGCCTACAACCTTGAATACAGAGAACGGGAGGAGGCTTAAAGCCTCCTCCCGTTGTTTATCCGATGCTTTCCTTGCGCTCACGGCCGTCGCGCAGCAAGGCGCGCAGCGTGTCCGTGTCCTGCGATGCGATGGCATCGCGGTATTCCTGCAAATGCCGCATGATTTCGTCAATTTCGCGTACCAGCGGCTTTCCGTTCAGCAGGAACAGCTCGGTCCACATATCCTCGTTTAAGCGCGCCACGCGCGTTAAATCCTTATAACTGCCTGCCGAATAGCCGTTATGCTTAAGCGCCTCCGGACTTTTGATGAATGCACTTGAAACAATATGGCACAGCTGCGAGGTGTACGCAATCATATCGTCATGCTGGGCGGCAGAGCAGCGAACCACCTGCGCAAAGCCAAGCTGTGAAAAAAAGGCTTCGGCTTCGTCAACAATTTTCAAGGGACTGCTTTCGGTCTGCACCAAAATCATGCTCGCATGCTGAAAGAGATCGGCCGAGGCATAGGCAAAGCCGGAGAACTCACGCCCTGCCATCGGGTGGCCGCCGATGTAATGCACCCCGTAGCTTTGCGCGAGTGGGGTCAGCTCATCGACCAAATACTGCTTGATGCCGACCATATCGGTGAGGATACAGCCCGGTTTCAGCTTGGGCATAAGGCATTTTGCCATCTCGACGGTGGACTGCGGATAAAGCCCCAGAATTACAAGGTCGGCCTCGGCGAATACGGCGTCATCCGCCACGCCGTCGAGCACGCCCTCGCGTACCGCGTCCTCCGCGACGGCTGCC
>CAZUTB010000373.1:0-2616 GCA_964622905.1 uncultured Oscillospiraceae bacterium
TTATAAGCTATAAAATATCGAAATATACCGCCGTCACCCGCAACGGTAAAACTGTGTTTTCCCGCCTTGTTTCGCGTTAATTTATGTATGGGCGGAACGCCATGCTCCCTTCTTTACATCCCAAAAGCAACAATCAGGTTTTAAACAGAATGAAGTGCTCCCGAGTATTATGCTCGGGAGCGCTTTTCTGTGTGGGTTTATGAGAATTATCAATTATAGATTGTGTGCTGCCCCGTTTACATCCCTGCCTGTACATTTTCGGCGTTTTTACGGCTTTTGCTCTTTTCTGCGGGCATTTCGGTTTTGGGCAGCGTGCGCTCATAAAAGAACATATACTGCTGCATTACGCCCGCAGAGCAGGGATACCTGTCAAGCGGGAAGCCGCCGCTGTAATGCTCCCGCAGTATCTTCTTCACCCAAGTGTCTATCGGGAACGCTTCCTTATGATAAAGCCCGAAAAGGCACACGCAGTCGGCGACCTTCGGGCCTATTCCGAGATAGGACATCAGGTATTTCTTATCCTCCTCGTAGCTCCGCTTCGGCGCACCGCTTTCCAAGCCGTCGGCTATAAAGCGCTTAGCCGCCGCGGGGAGATACGCATCGCGGTAGCCGAGGCCTATTTGGTGCAGAGCGCCGACATCGGCAGAAGTGAGCGCCTGCGGAGTCGGAAAGCCGCCGAACATATCGCAGAGCTTTTTCAGGGTTGACTTAATGCGCGGAATATTGTTGTTCTGGCTTACTATAAAGCTTACCAGAACCTCCCAAAGCTCCTGCCGCAGAATGCGCATTCCCGCGCCCGCCGCCGTTGCGGAAGATAAGTACGCATCATCGGGGTCAACGGAGGCGATATACGCGCCGTAATCGCATTTAAGGTCGAAATAGTCCTCCCAGATTTCGTTCCACTCAGCCTGAGTGCAGTCCGCCTCAAGCACATTGCCGCGCTGAGAAACGCTTAAAAGTCGATTAAACGCGGGAATGCGGTAGCTCCCCTGCGCGCCCTCCCAGCGGAAGCACTGCCCGCTGTCCGCAATCTGGTCAAGGTCAAAATTCTTAACTTCAATTCTCATTTTGCTTCCCTGTGCGCCTTAAGCTTGATTCCGCCTCTGAGCAAATCATTTTCCGAGCAGTCAACGCTTACGCTTAAATCGTCCCCATCGGGCTTCATCGACCAGTATATGATATGCGGAGCATCAAGATAGCGCATTGTGAGTATCAAGGTGCTGCCGTCAAGAGAAGCCGCGCACATAAGATGGACGTCATCAAGAGCATTCGGCGCGATGGCAAAAAGGTCGGGAGTCAGATTGCCTAAGAGGACATTATTGCTCTCCCATTTCCCGAAGGCTCAGAACAAGTCCGCGTCCCTCGACCCGTTTGAAATGCGAAGGCTGACTCCGTTTTCCGCAGGGCTTACTTCAACAGCCGTAATGAACGGAAAGGCTTTCTCAAAAATCCAGCGCCCGCTTACCGCCGAGGCATCTCCCTTGCCCTTATCGGGAACGGTTGAATAGCCGTCAATATACGCCTTTACATCGCTTTCGGTATTATCAGAAACGGTTTTCCCCGCGTCCTCCAGCAAATCCGATATGAGGTTCAGCTCCTTGCCCATATCCTTGCTCTCAGAAAGCATTACCATATAGCAGCCCAAATCGCGCCTTGTCAAGCATACCTGCCCGAAAGCGCCGTCGCCTCGGAAGCCGCCGCGCGCGTTCTGCCAGAACTGGAAGCCGTAGCCCTGCGCCCAAAAGCTGCCCGACGCGGGATCCCCGTTCTCCGCCTGCTTGGAGGTCGCAAGCTCCAGATACTCCTCGCTTATTATGCGCCTTCCCTCAAACACGCCCTTGTTCCATATGAGCTTGCCGAAGCTTGCAAGGTCGTCTATTGAAACATGAAGCTCCACTCCGCCCGCGCTTACCCCCGCCTCCAGGCAATTCCAATAGGGATGAGCGATGTGAAGCGGCTCAAAAAGGCGCGGGGTGAGGAAATCCAGCACGCTTAAGCCCGTTATCTTTGTGACTATCGCGCTCAGGATATAGGTTGCGCCCGTGTTATAGCAGAAATGCGTTCCGGGCGCGTGCGGAATAGGCTTGGTAAAGAAATTAACAACAGGGTCTGTCCCCTTCTCAAAATAGCTCTGCGCCATATCCCCAAACGGACACTCATCATGCCCTGCGCGCATTGTGAGAAGGTCGCGAATGCGCATTTGCTTTGCGTTTTCCGATATATCCTCCGGCAGTCTTTCCTTGAAATAGTCATATGCACGGTCGTCAAGCGTCAGCTTTTTCGCGTCCCAAAGCATTCCTATCGCAACGGAGGTGAAGGACTTGCTCAGGGAATAGAGCTGCTGCTTGCAGGTGTAATCATAGGGCGAAAGCGCGAGCCGAAGCGCCTGTTTATCCCCGAAAAAGACTTCAATCGAATGCAAATCCACTCCGTTTTTCGGGCATTCCGATAAAAAGCGATAGAGAGAAGACGGTGATATCAGAGAGCTGTCCCACGAATAATTGTTGCTCATATGAAAACCTCCGAAAGTTGATGCTTTAGTATAGCATACTTTCGGAGGCGATTAAAGCAGAAACGTTTTCCTTTACGGCAAAATCAGATTTCCAGCTCGTGAAG
>CAZUTB010000374.1:0-2615 GCA_964622905.1 uncultured Oscillospiraceae bacterium
TCCTTACATCATTTCCTGACCGTGAAGCCATAGGCTGAACAAGGAAATGATGCAAACCGGAGCAAGTAAGCGAAGCGCACTTGCTCCGAGAGCGTGTCAAAAATACTTTTTGACACGCTCAAGCTTCCTGAGGAACAAATGCGGAGTATATCGCCTTCATCGTTCTCTCAAAATCATTCTCGTCTACGCCGACAATGATGTTAATCTCGCTTGAGCCTTGGTCTATCATCTTAACGTTGATGTTGTTTTCGCTCATTGCGGAAAACAGCTTTGCGGCAGTTCCGAGCGAATGTACCATTCCGCGTCCGACTGTTGCGATAAGCGCAAGCCCATCGTGAATTGATATGGTATCGGGATTCGTAAACTCGATAATCCTGTCAACAAGCTGCTGGCGGCACTTTGCAAGTTCATCTGTGTGAAGAACAACGCACATGGTGTCAATTCCCGTCGGCATATGCTCGAAGGAAAGCCCCAATTCCTCAACGGCCTGCAAAACTCTTCTGCCAAAGCCAAGCTCTGAGTTCATCATGGCTTTTTCTACGGTCAGAATCGAGAAGCCCTTATGCCCCGCTATTCCTGTAATCTGATGGGTGCATTTTGACTTAGCGCTGTAACGAATCCATGTTCCCTTATCGTCCGGAGCGTTGGTATTGCGGATATTCGTCGGGATTCCCGCACGGTGAACGGGAAATACCGCGTCCTCGTGAAGCACGGTTGCGCCCATATACGAAAGCTCGCGCAGCTCCTGATAGGTTATTTCGTCAATAGGCATTGCGTTTTCTATGATTCTGGGGTCTGCCATCAAAAAGCCGGATACATCCGTCCAGTTTTCATAAACGTCCGCATTGGCGGCGCGGGCAACAAGCGCGCCGGTTATATCGCTTCCGCCGCGGGAGAAGGTATGAATCTTCCTTGTGGAGGCGATGGAGCCGTAGAAGCCGGGGATAACGGCGCGCGAAACTCCCGAGAGCTTGGCGGAAAGCGCTGACTGCGTGGTATCTGCATCAAAGCTGCCGTTATCGTTAAAAAGAATATAGTCCTTTGCGTCAATGAATTCGCATTGCAGATAATCCGCAAGCAAAAGACCGTTTAGATACTCGCCGCGGCTTGCCGCATAGTGCTGGTCGGCGCCCGAAAGGAGCGCCTCGCGCACCTCGTCAAGATAATCGGTTATCTTAATTGTAAGAGAAAGCTCCTCTGCGATGTCCATATAGCGCGCGGCGATACGGTCAAAGGTTTCCTCAAAAGCGTCAGGCTGAGAAGCAACCTGCGCCTGAGCGCGGTAGAGCAAATCTGTTATCTTGTCGTCGCCCGAAAAGCGTTTTCCGGGCGCGCTGGGAATAATATAACGGCGCGTTTCGTCAGCCGTGATGATTTTCTTAACCTTTTGAAACTGCACGGAATCCGCAAGGGAGCTTCCGCCGAATTTAAGTACCTTTACGCCCATCACGCAACGCCTCCAGTAAAATCACATACATCTGATATATTAATCTTTACCTGCCACTCAAGTCAAGAAATTTCTGATTATATCAGATAATTTTTCGCTTTTTTTGCTGCTGCATTAGCAGGTTATTCCGATATGCCGAGACGTGTGCGAGAAAATAAGAACATCAGAAAAACAATATTGCAGGATTTCTTGCATTTCCTATTGACAAAGGGTTTATGAGGCAGTATAATCAAGCCGTAAAGAGAAAGCGATGAAGGCAAAGGTCTTCACGGACTGCATTTCTCGATACGACACATTTTCTAAAGCTTTTGAGAGGTGAATGAAATGAGTGCTCTGATAGTACTGCTTATATTGTTCGCGTTGTATCTCGGTCTGTCTTACAGTGATTTCAAGAAAGCCGAAACCAAATACAACATGGAGGTTTACGAAAGCAGCGAGAGCTGGAAGCCTGTAACCGAGAAGTATTGATGATTTGAAGCTTATTGATTCATTTTGAAAATCCCCGTCGTGCTATCCACGGCGGGGATTTCTTTTGTTAAATGAGATGACATGAACCGTCATATCGTCCGGAGCGCAATAATCGCATAACGAAAGGCTCTCCGAAAGCAGGTTGTCCGCAAGCTCCTGCTCGGAGCTGCTCATCAAGGAGATTCGCCGCAGGGCGGTAACAATTTCTCTTTCTCCCGTATACAAATCCTTTACCCCATCGGTCATAAATACAAGCGTATCGCCGCCTGAAACGGTAAAGCTTGCTTCGCCTTCCGCTATATGCTCAAGAATTCCGAGCGGAAGGTTCTTGTTTTCAAAGCCGCGAATCTTATCGCCCGAAATGAGATAGCTGCTGCTTGCGCCAAACTTCATTAGCCTGCCCTCGCCCGTCCAAAGGTTCACATATGCAAGGTCAAGCGTTGCATAGCACTCCGCTTTCAGAAAGCAATTCATGGTTATATTGACGGCGTTAACGGTCTGCTTGTCGCCGTAACCGATTTTCAGGCAGTCGTGAACCATTGATACAGCCTGCATACTGCTCTGCTTTGCGCTTTCGCCATGCCCCATTCCGTCCGAAAGGACATGAGCGGCATATCCCCCGCCGCAAATAATTGTGTCTGCGCTGTCGCCGCAGCAGCTTTCGCCGTGCTGCTCACCTGCGAAGGCCGCGTCCATCCGC
>CAZUTB010000375.1:0-2607 GCA_964622905.1 uncultured Oscillospiraceae bacterium
AGACGGCTGTGAGCGCGGCGGTCACGACCGCAATTGTTCACGGCTATCGCGGCAGACGCGGCGATGTAACGCTGTATGCCTGCGTGGCCGATGACCTGTTCATAGTCGAGGTCAGGGATAACGGGGTGGGTATTGCCGATATTGAAAAGGCTATGAAGCCGTTCTATACGGACAAGCCGGACGAGGAGCGCAGCGGAATGGGCTTCGCGGTAATGCAGACCTTTATGGATGAGGTCGGCGTTGAATCGGAGGTTGGAGTCGGCACAAGGGTTACGATGAAGAAAAGGCTTAAATACGCGGGCGAGGCCTAAAGGGGACAGCTCTCATCTAGCTTCCTTTGGTTAAGCGGCGTTTTGCCGCTTTTAACGTCCTCCATGCATTGCCCCGAGCCTATGAGCTTGTATTTGTAGCTGCAAAGCCCTTCCATGCCTACGGGACCGCGCGCGTGCAGCTTTGAGGTGGATATTCCCACCTCTGCGCCAAGCCCGTAGACAAACCCGTCGGCAAAACGGGTTGAAACGTTGACATATACGCCCGCCGAATCCACCAGGTCTGTAAAGCGCTTAGCGGCTGCGCTGTCGGCTGTGACAATCGCGTCGGTATGGCGGCTTCCGTGCGCGTTGATAAAGGCGATGGCGTCGTCCTCGCTGTCAATGATTGATATAGAAATAATGTAATCCAGGTATTCGGTGTCCCAGTCCTTTTCGGATGCGGGCTTGCAGCCGATTATTTCGGTAACGCGCTCATCGCCGCGAATCTCAACGGATTTACGGTCCAGCGCTTCCTTTACGGACGGAAGCAGCGCCTGCGCAATGCTTTCGTGGATAAGCAGGTTTTCTATCGCGTTGCATACAGATACATTCTGCGTTTTCGCGTCGGTTATAAGCCTTACAGCCATCGCGAGGTCGGCAGCTTTATCTATGTACATATTGCAAAGCCCGTCCGCGTGTCCCATTACGGGAATTGACGAGTTGTCCATTATGTAGCGCACAAAGGCGTTGCTTCCGCGCGGGATGATAAGGTCAATGTATTTGTCAAGCTTCAGCATTTCGCTTACCTGCTCGCGGGATTCAAGCAGCGTAAGCCAGCCGGAGGGAAGTCCTGCCTTGTCCGAAGCCGATAGAATTGCTTCCGCTATCGCCTTGTTCGTTCTCAGCGCCTCGCGTCCGCCCTTCAGCAGCACAGCGTTGCCGCTCTTGAGGCAGAGGCTTGAAATCTGAACGAGCGCATCGGGACGGCTCTCAAATATTATTCCTATTACGCCTATCGGGCAGCTGACGCGGTATAGCCGCAGACCGTCCATCAATTCCGTTGCGCTTTGCGTAATGCCGATGGGGTCGGGCAGCTTTGCGAGCGAACGCAAGCCGTCAATAACGCTTTTCAGCTTCTCCTCGCCGAAATAAAGGCGCTTTACAAGCGGTGAAGCAAGCTTTTCCTGCTCGGCGGCTTCAATATCCAAGGCGTTTGCGGCAAATATCCTGTCCTTCTCGGCGTTCAGGCTTTCGGCAATTTCAAAAAGCGCCGCGTTGCGCTTTTCAAGCGAAAGCGCTGAAAGCGGAGTGGAGGCAGCTCTCGCGTTTTGTGCTGCGCTTACAACGTCCATTAATATCAACTCCCTTTGGAAAGTATTATGTAATTATAGCTTATGAATGATGTGTTTGCAATATATTGCGGGAAATGCTATAATTCGTCTGTCATCCATATTGGCTTGAGAGGAGGGCTTGACGGTGGCAAAGCAAAAGGGCGTCAAGCCCATAGCTCAGAACAAAGCCGCATATCACGAGTATTTTGTTGAGGAAAGCTATGAGGCGGGTATTGAGCTTGTCGGCACGGAGGTTAAGTCGCTTCGCGCCGGAAGGGTCAATATGAAGGATTCCTTCGCTACCATCAAGAACGGCGAGCTGTTCGCGAATGGTATGCATATCTCGCCCTACGAGCAGGGGAATCAGTTCAACCATGACCCTATGCGTCCAAAGAGACTGCTGATGCATAAAACTGAGATAATGCGTCTTTTCGGGCTGGCTCAGCGTCAGGGTTATACCTTGATTCCGCTCAAAATATACTTGAAGGACGGAAGGATGAAGCTCCAGCTCGGGCTTTGCAAGGGCAAGCAGCTGCACGATAAGCGCGACGTAGCGGCTAAGCATGATGCCGAGCTTGAAATGCGCCGCGCGATGATGCGCACCGTAAAGGGCGCTTAACATGGGGGTGTACTGGTTTCGACGGAGATCGTTGAGGGTATGGTAAGCGAGCCGCGGCCCCTGACCGCGTTAAAACGGGGAAAATAAAATTAACTGACAATTCGCAAGAATTACAATTCGCGGCTTAATGCCGTGAACGTCGACCCGAAGTACCCGTGGCTTCGGCAATCGGCGTCATGATCGCGGGGAACGAGGTAGTCAAAGCTTTGAGGCTGTCTTGTAACATGAAGCTACCGAACCCGTGAGCCCGCCTGTTGGCGCTCGGGTAAGGGAAATCTAAATTTCAGGCTGCGCTCGGAGAAAACTGTGCAAGCAAGTCTTCGGACCGGGGTTCGATTCCCCGCACCTCCACCAAATGGTGCAAATCCGAACCCCTTCTTCGTGAAGAATGTGTTCGGATTTGTCG
>CAZUTB010000376.1:0-2606 GCA_964622905.1 uncultured Oscillospiraceae bacterium
GATGCAGAAGTGACCGTCAAAACCGTTGCTGATGGTGGTGGTTCCGTGGGGCATTCCGTTCATTGACGCGGCGTAAACGTGCCCGTTGTACTTAACAAGAATCGCCCTGCGCGCCCAGCTCCACGAGCCGCCGTAGATGGACTTCATTGTAGCGGTATCGCTCTTTGTGTAAGGCTCTGCGTCGATATGGTTCGCGCCCGCCCAGCGGCGAACCGTAAAGGTTTTTCCGGTAAGGCAATCCTTAATTTCAAAGACTGCGCCGCGCGGGATTACATTCGCTCCGCCGTTGAACCAGTCAAGCGATTCCGTGGTGTAGGTTTCCTTTGAGTTATTAGAGCCGAACAGCGCCTTTATAACAGCTCTTCCCGCTACGCCGTTCTGCGTAAAGCCCTTCTTCTTCTGGAACTTCTTTACCGCATTAACGGTAGCGTCGCCGTATTTTCCGTCAACCGTTCCGCTGTAATAACCCTTAATCTTGAGCGCCTGCTGAAGCTTCTTTACCTTCTCGCCGCTGTCCCCGCTCTTGCTTGAAAGGGGAGCTTCGCCGAGCGCCTTTATGGTCTTTGCCGTGGTAATTGCGTCAAGCACCTCGGGCTCGCTTCCGAAAAGCGCCTTGAGCGTAGTATTACCCGCAACTCCGTCCGCCGAAATCTTAAATGCCGACTGGAATTCCTTGACCGCTGTCTTCGTTATCTCTCCGTAATAGCCCGTTGCCGTTCCGGAGAAATAGCCCGCTATCTTTAATGCCTTTTGCAGCTTGGTTACATAGGAATTCTTATCGCCCAGCTTGGATGCCTGCGGAACAGCGCCGAGAGCCGCGATTTTCTTTGCCTGCGCAGCGGTTATTTCACCGTTGGTTCCCTCGGGATACTTACCGAAAATAGACTTTATCGTTCCTCTGCCGGCAACGCCGTCCTGAGTAAGACCCTTTTTCTTCTGATACTTCGTTACGGCAGTTTCGGTAGCCTCGCCGTAATCTCCGTCAAGCGCGCCGCTGTAATACTTAAGTATTGTGAGTGCCTTTTGAAGCTTGAGAACATGCTTTCCGCTGTCGCCCTTCTTTGTGGGTTGAGGCGGATCGCCGAGGTCGGAAATCTTGGTTTCGGTCATCTTTGTTCCGGTATCAACGCCGAAGATTGAGTTAATGGTGTCCTCGCCCGCAACGCCATCCTGCGTAAGCTTCTTTGCCTTCTGATACTTTTTAACCGCAGTAACGGTCGCGTCCCCGTAATCGCTGTCAAGCGCTCCGCTGTAATACTTAAGTATCGTGAGCGCCTTCTGAAGCTTTAGAACATCCTTGCCGGTGTCGCCCTTTTTGGTGGGAGAAGGCGGGTTGCCGAGATCCGAAATCTTGGTTTCGGTCATCTTGGTGGTGCTTGCCTTAACCTTGATATACTCGGCAGACGCATAGCCCGTTTTGCCGTCATACTTAACCTTATACCAAGTGCCGGTTTTTGACACAAGGGTAAGCTCCGCGTTCTTGGGAGCCACCGCGATAACATCGGCGGAGGTTGAAGCGGTTTTGCGTATATTGAGCGCCTTTACCTTGACCGTTCCGGTATCCGCAAGCGCAGAAACGCAAACCGCAATAATCAGCAGAACTAAGCAGATAAATACGGAAGCCTTTCCTAAACGATTTGCTCTTTCAGGCATTCTCCGTTCCTCCAATCAAAATAGGCTCATGGCTTCCGGACAAAATATTGTGGATTTGCCGCTCAGCTCATTTGCTCATAGTGTTCTCTTTCGTGTATAATATATTACAAAATTGTTACCGTGTCAAGCATTTTTCTTAATTTTTGCACCTAATTTCAGAAATATGTGTTGTTAATGGCTCAATAACTCTATGATTACAGCTAAAAACAATGAAAAGGAGCATAAAAAGAAGCCGCGGCGGAGCAAGTCCATCGCAGCTTCTTTTGATTTTCCTATTAGTCGATGGGTCGGATAAGAATGAGCGGGGTAAGCTCGTCGCCCTGACCCGAGGGATTGTCCTTCATTGCGTCCTGACGCTGGTCATAGCTAAGCGGCATATCATCGCTGCAGCCAAGCTCGTTCTGCTCGATATCGTTAGCGTCCATCAGCACAACGGGGATTCCGACATCCTTGGAAAGCTTATCGCAAAGTTCCTTGGGGTTACTGGGGTTGATGAGCGCCATCTGCTTATAGGTTTCAAAGCTTGAGCGGAAATAGAAGCCGTCTATACCGCCTACGCCCTTTCCGCAAACCTTATAGAACACGCCCTTGACGCCGAAGGGCTTTGTAACAGCCGCGCAGAAAACCGCAAGCAGCACGCGCGGAAGCCCGCAGATGTCGATAACAAGCTGAAGCTTGTAAGGCTCGTGCATTCCAACGCCTGTTGAGTTTATACCGGCAAAGCGCCAAAGCAGGTTAGCCCAGAAGCCGGGCTTGACCTCATCGCGCGTTCTGACGCTTCCTACGCACATACACATAACCTTTGCGCCGAAGGAAAGCACGTCACCCTTCTTGTAAAGCGGCATAACGTAGCGCCTGACAAGCTCAGCCTGATCCTCGTTCTTCTGAACGAAATGCGTCTGAATCGCGTAGCGCTCATACTTTTTCCCGTCGCGTCCGGTTATAACCCCACG
>CAZUTB010000377.1:0-2603 GCA_964622905.1 uncultured Oscillospiraceae bacterium
ACTCTGGTTAACGAAATCGCGGCGTCAATAACCCGTTCGCCGCAGGACGCGCAGGTTGCCGCCTTCTCGTATACCACGCATGAATTCACCTTTTCCGATGAGGTTTACGGAGTCGCGATAAACACGGAGCAGCTTTATCAGAGCGTAATCTCCGCGCTTGACGCGGGTCAGTATCAAAAGACGATAACCGTAGAGCCGATTCTTACCGCGCCTGCCGTCACCAAGGCCTCCCTTGAGCAGAATTTCGGCTTGATTTCCACCTATACTACGACCACCACCTCGTCAAGCGCGAGAAACAACAATATTGAGCTTGCCGCCAACGCTATAAACGGAACAACCTTGGAAGCCGGTCAGGAGTTTTCGTTCAACGACTGCACGGGTGTCAGGAGCGTTGATAAGGGCTATCAGCAGGCGGGCGTAATCTCGGGCGGAAAGACAATAGAGGATTACGGCGGGGGAGTGTGCCAGGTAAGCTCGACTATGATGAACGCAGTTGCGCGCGCCGACCTTGAGATAACCAAGCGCTCCCCGCACGCGTGGCCAAGCACCTATGTGCCGAAAGGCTGCGACGCAACTGTTGATTATCCCAGCCTTGATTTCAAGTTCAAGAACAGCAGGTCAACGCCTGTTTTCCTGGTTTCGTGGTATTCCAATAAGAAGATAACCGTTGCCATCTACGGCGAGAGGCTTCCGGACGGGCAGTATATCGACCTTAAGACGGAAACGATAAACACAACGAATCCCCCTAAGGAGCCAAAGTATGTGTTTAATTCGTCGCTTCCCTACGGCTCCTCCGAAACCACAATAAAGGCGCGCACGGGCTATGTAGTGGATACCTACAAGGTTTACTATGACGCGAGCGGGAAAGAAATCGACAGCGTGAAGCTTTTCCGCTCAACCTATAAGTCTTATCAGGAAACGATTGAGTACAACTGGTAAGAACAAAGTACAAACGATTGGCGGGAAATGAATTTGAGTGAAGCCGAGGATATAAAGAAAAGCGGAAAAAAGGTAATTGAGCGCAGCTGGCTTAAGCTGGATAACGCGGCGCTTATTTACCCCTCCACCTATTCAAAAACGCAGAACCATCTTTACAGAATCAGCGCGGAGATGAACGAAACGGTTGCGCGCGGAACGCTTAAGGCGGCGCTTGGCGCGGTTATTCCGCGCTTCCCGTCGATAGCGGTAAGCCTTCATCGCGGGCTTTTCTGGTATTATTTTGAGCCTGTAAAGCACGTTCCCGATATCAAGGACGACGGGCTTTGGCCGCTTATGCCGATGTCCTTCAGGGATATAAGGCGCTGCGGCTTCAGGATCCTTGTTAACGAGCGAACAATATCTATGGAGTGCTTTCATGCGGTTACGGACGGCGGCGGAGCGTACACCTTTTTCAGAACGCTCATAGCCGAGTACCTCAGAATGCGTTATGGAATCGAGGTTCCATGCACGGACGGCGTTCTTGATATAGCCGAAAAGCCGAAAAAGGAGGAGCTGGAGGACTGCTTTGCCCGCTTTGCGGGACCCGTTCCGAATAAACGCGATCAGGTTAAGGCATACCGCCTTTCAGGAACGCTTGTTACCGACGGCTATCTCACATGGACGGCGCTCACCTGCGATGTCAAGGAAGCCCTTGCGATAGCGAAAAAGCACGGAGTAACGCTAACGGGGCTTCTCTGCGCGGCTATGATGATGGCGCTGCTCGGGATTCAGGAGAGAAGCGGGAAGAAAAAGAAGAAGCAGATTGCTGTAAGCATTCCCGTCAACCTCAGAAAGCTCTATCCCTCCGAAACGCTCAGGAATTTCTCCTTATTTGTTACTCCGCACATAGACCCGCTTCAGGGCGAGTGGACTTTTGACGAGATTTGCAGCCGCGTCCGCTACCAGATGGGCGAGAAGATAACGCCGAAGGAAATGGCGGCGTATGTCGCGGCAAATGTAAGAATGCAGCAAATGTACGCGGTTCGTATTCTTCCGCTTTTCCTCAAGAATCTTATTATGCGCGGCTATTATCATGTTCTCGGAAGCGACGCCTGCTGCATTTCAATATCAAACCTTGGCAATATCACCGTGCCCGAGGCAATGCGCGAGTATGTCAGGGATATTTACTGCCAGATGGACGCTCACGCGGGAAGCGTTGTGAGCATTTGCCTCAACACCTACGGCGATAAGCTTCATATAAGATTCTGCCGCTGCATAGAGGAAGCCGATGTCGAATACGAGTTCTATAAGGTTCTTCGGGATTTGGGACTTAATATGTCTGTAAAAAGCAACGCGAGGTGAAAAATATGTACTGCGTGAACTGCGGAGTCAAGCTTGGCGATGAAATGACAAAATGCCCTCTGTGCGGTGTTAAAACGCACCGTCCCGAGACCGCTCCCGCTGCTGCTGCCGTTTCCGGTGTGCCTAAGCAGAAGCTGAGCCGCAACGGAATCTTTTTCCTGGTTACCAGCTTTACCTTGCTTGTAATCGCTATATCCCTCTCCATAGACCTCAGTATGCACGGGCGGCTGATGTGGTCGGGCTATGTAACCGGCGCAATGGTTCTGCTGTATTTGGCTATTGCGCTTCCCATCTGGCTCAAGCATACCACGCTTATCGTCAAG
>CAZUTB010000378.1:0-824 GCA_964622905.1 uncultured Oscillospiraceae bacterium
TTAACTTCGCGGCGGCAATTGACTTTTACACCCGCGAGTGATAGCTTATACTCGTAAACTCTACATGGGAGGACTGCACATGAGCGAGCTTTATAAGGCAATCGGAGAAAAGCTTACAGAGAACGGATTTAAGGTAGAATACCTCGAAAACGCAGAGGCGGCAAAGCAATATCTGCTTAAGAATATATCGGAAAGCGAGCAGGTCGGAATCGGCGGTTCAACAAGCGTTAAAACGACGGGAGTCGCGGAGGCGCTGCGCGAGCGCGGAAACGATGTTATATGGCATTGGCCCGGCTTTGAGCGCCCGATTCGAGAGCAGCTCGAAACAGATGTATATCTGCTTTCGGCTAACGCGATAACAAAGCAGGGCTGGATTGTCAATATAGACGGAGTCGGGAACAGGGTCGCCGCGAGTATTTTCCCGAAAGGGCGCGTATACTTTGTGGTAGGCGTAAACAAGCTTTGCGACGGCGGCTACGAGCAGGCGGTTGCGATGATAAAGCGCGACACCTGCCCTATGAACGCAAGGCGCAGAAACGCCGATACGCCCTGCGCAAAATATGGCAAATGCGCAGAAAACGAATGCACGGTTCCCGAATGTATGTGCAATATCTATGTGGCTCTGCACCATCCTCCGCGCGGAAAGCAAATGACCATCCTTCTGGTAAACGAGCATCTTGGCTATAAATGAGCTTTCAGTTTGCAATAATAACTGATATCATGTATAATATTAATGAAGCCAAATGCTTATTGAGCCTTATTCTATGAGTATCAATAAATCCGGCAGAGGAGGAATAAACATGAAGCTGATAATCGCTATCGTG
>CAZUTB010000378.1:834-2601 GCA_964622905.1 uncultured Oscillospiraceae bacterium
GATAACCAAGCTTATGAACGACGGATTCGGAGTAACCAAGCTTGCGACAACCGGAGGCTTCCTTCGCGCGGGAAACACAACGCTGCTCCTCGGCGTTGAGGACGACAGGCTTACCGCCGCAATGAGCGTTATTGAAAAGGTCTGCAAGAGCCGCAAGCAGGTTGCAACCTCGCCCACGCCGCTTACGACGGGCGGAGCAAACGGTATGTACACGCCTTACCCCATTGAAGTAATGGTCGGCGGCGCTACCGTTTTCATAATGACGGTTGACCAGTTTGTAAAAATGTAAGATGCCGCAAAAGCGTAAAGCAGAACCGGAAATAAAGCTTTGTGCAATGGACTACAAAGCGCAGGGCGAAAGCGTGCAAAAGCTTATCCGCAGCTTCGCGGATAAGAGTATTCTGCACGCTTATCTTTTAACAGGCGACGCGGGGCTTGGCAAAAAATCGCTCGCAAGGCTGCTTGCGCAGATTCTTTTTTGTGAGAGCAGCACGGAAGCCCCCTGCGGCAAGTGCGGCGAGTGCAGCAGAATACTTGCGGGAACGCATCCAGATTACTTTGAGCTTGTGCCTACAAGGACTAAGCAGCTTTCCGTTGAGGATGTGCGCTCATTGCAGGAGCAACTATCGGTAAAATCGTATGAGGGCGGCTGGAGGGCGGTAATCGTGCCAAACGGTGACGCAATGACCCCGCAGGCACAAAACGCGCTCCTGAAAACCCTTGAAGAGCCGCCGCCAAAAAATGTGTTCATAATCTGCGCCTGCAAGTCATCCTCCCTGCTCCCTACCGTCCTTTCAAGGCTTCGCACAATTACCCTCCATCCTTATCCGCTCGGCGCGTTCTCGGAAGGGCTTTCAAAGCATTCCGTTTCCGCTTCTGACGCAAGGAAGGTTTACGGGATAAGCGGAGGAAGCATAGGAACGGCGATTTCAATGCTCTCCGACCCCGACTATATTCCGCTTCGGGATCAGATTGCAAATGCGGTACCAAAGCTCAAGAGCGCTAGAGATATTGCCGCCCTTTCCTATGCTCTCAAGGAGAAGCGGGACGAAAGCGATACGATTTTCTCGCTTATCGAGCAGACTGTAAGGACTCCCCTGCTTGCCTCTACCGGTTCAGGCGACGCGCGCCTGCTGCTTGGAGATTACCCTTTGGACTGGCAGAAGGCGGCGCGCGAGGCAAGAGAAGCAAGCTTTGTCAAAATGCTTGAAGCGGTTATTGAGGCAAGGAAGCAGGCGGCAAGCAACGTTACCTTTCAGGCTGTATTGGAAAGCCTATTTCAGATAATATCGGAGGAGCATAATTCATGGCAAACGTGATAGGCGTAAGGTTCAAAAGCGCCGGAAAGCTTTACTATTTTGACCCGGGTCAGCTGTGGCCCACCGCGGGTGATGCTGTTATTGTCGAAACCGCGCGCGGCGTTGAATACGGCGAGGCTATAACAGGAGTGCGCGAGGTGGACGACGATAAGATTGTCGCGCCGCTTAAGACCGTCATCCGCATAGCAACCGTTCAAGACAAGCAGCATACCGCCGAAAACGAGGAGAAGCAGGAAGCCGCATTCGCGCTCTGTCAAAAAAAGATTGAGGAGCACGGGCTGGAAATGAAGCTCGTGAGCGTTCAATATACCTTTGACAACGCAAAGATTCTCTTTTATTTCACCGCTAACGGGCGCATTGATTTCAGGGCGCTGGTAAAGGATTTGGCATCAACCTTCAAGTCAAGAATAGAGCTGAGGCAGATTGGAGTGCGCGATGAAGCGAAGCT
>CAZUTB010000379.1:0-2600 GCA_964622905.1 uncultured Oscillospiraceae bacterium
AAGCCGGTTGCCACCTATACTCCAGTGCCCGTCGCTACCGCGTTCAAGACACCTTCGGGAACGCTCAAGGTAGGCTCGCGCGGCTCTGATGTAAGGCTTTTGCAGCAGCGTCTTGTTTCTCTTGGGTATCTCGATTCGGGCATTGACGGAAGCTTCGGCGACGCGACAAAGAACGCGGTTATCGCCTTCCAGACGGCTCAGGGCATAAGCGCCGACGGCAGTGCGGGTCCTGCCACAATAAAGGCTCTGTTTGCGGACAGCGCTGCGACTCCCACGCCCTCGCCTACGCCCGTCCCGACCGCTACGCCCAAGCCCACAGTATCCGTAACGGTCAACCCCAAGTACACCCTGAAAACCGGCTCAAAGGGCGATAATGTAAAAATACTGCAAAACCGCCTGAAGGATTTGAGCTATCTTACCGGAACCTGCGACGGCTATTACGGAGCCGTTACCGAGGCGGCGGTAAGGATATTCCAGAGCAATAATGGCTTGAAATCGGACGGCGTCGCCGGCTCGGAGACCCTGAAAACGCTTTTCTCCAATACCGCGCTTTCGCTGACCGAGAGCATAAAGACCGCCGTTCCGACCAATACTCCCCTGCCCACCACTCCAAAGTATGCAACCCTCAAGCGCGGCTCGACCGGCAATGATGTAGCGGATATGCAGAAGCGCCTTATCGCGCTTGGCTATATGACCTCCGGCGCTGACGGAAAGTTCGGCGGCGGAACACAGCTTGCTGTAATCGCGTTCCAGAAGGCAAACGGAATCAAGGCGGACGGAATCGCAGGCTCTACCACCCTCACGCTTCTGTATTCGGAAAGCGCGCTTACTCAGGAGGGCACCTCCATAACCGAAACCCTCACGGACGCTTACACCCTTCGCCTTGGCGACAGCGGAGCGCTCGTAACCTCGGCGCAGAAGCGGCTTATCGCGCTTGGCTATCTCAGCGGAACAGCCAGCGGAGTCTTTGATGATACTATGAAGAAAGCCGTAACCTCCTTCCAGAAGCTGAATCTTATTACGCAGGACGGAATCATCGGCGCAGAGACCCTCAAGATGCTCAATTCCGTGCTTGCCGCAACCGCGTCTCCCGCGCCTCTTGCTACCGCAACGCCCGCGCCGATTTCGACCGGCAAGGTTATCCGCTACGGCGATAAGGGCAACGATGTAAAATCCATGCAGAACCGCCTTATCGAGCTTGGCTATCTCGCAAGCGGCTCAGCCGACGGAACCTACGGAAAGAACACCTATCAGGCGATAGTCGCCTTCCAGAAGAACAATTCCCTCATGACCGACGGAGTTGTCGGAACCGATACCATCAATAAGCTCAATTCCTCCACCGCGATAAGGGCGACCGTGACGGAAACCGAAACCGGAAGCATCACGATTGACCCCTCCAAGGTTGAGTATGTGCTTTGGTACTCCATGCGCTCCAACTACAAGGTTGGGCAGTATGTAACCGTCTATGATTATCAGACGGGAATCTCCTTCCGCCTCCGCTTCTCAAGCCTTGGCAAGCACGCGGACAGCGAGCCTGTAACCGCTGCGGACACAGCGGCGATGAACAAGGCGTTCGGCAAGGTTGCGTGGACTCCGCATCCGGTCTGGGTTATAATGCCGGACGGAAGAATCTGCATAGCAACAATGCATAATGTTCCCCACCTTTATGGAACTATTTCCACGAATAACTTTGACGGACACCTTTGCGTGCATTTCCCGCGCACTATGGCGCAGGTTGAGTCCATCGGACCTTACGCTACAAGCCACCAGAAGGCGGTTGACGCGGCTTGGGCGCTCCTGCAATCCACTCTGGGCAAGTAAGCCTTAGCATTCTGTGCTTTTCCCCGACCTGCGGCGGCTCTACCGCTAAAGCGATAGACGCCCGCTCGTCGGGGTTTTCTTACTTTACAAGGCGGAGGGACATTATGGAAAGACAGATTTTGATGCCGGATTACGACCATTCGCTTTTGTCGCTTGCAGCGTCCTTTCAGCGCTATTTCGGGCTTGAAACGCCCTTCAAAACGCTTGAGAGCGCGGACAGGCTGCTTGATGAAATGAAGCCGAGGCGCGTTCTGCTCGTCATCCTTGACGGAATGGGCACGGATATACTCTTTCGCCATCTGCCCGAGGATTCGTTCCTCCGCAGGCATTTTGTCGAAACCTACTCATCAACCTTCCCGCCCACTACCGTTGCCGCAACTACGACAATTGACAGCGGGCTTGAGCCATGCGTTCACGGCTGGCTGGGCTGGACGAGCCGAAACCCCTTCCTCAATAAAAACATCGAAACCTTCTCGAATACCGACGATGACGGCAACGTTATGCCGCTCGACACCGCAATATGGAATTATCTGCCGTATAAGAGCATATGCGAAAGAATTCGGGAAAAGGGAATGCAGGCGCACACTGTTTCCTCCTTCGGAGAGGTTAATGCGCACGGAATTTCCGAGGTCTGCGCGGAGGTTAAGAAGCTGATGACGGGCAAGCAGCGCCACTTCTTCTACTCATATTCGGAGGAGCCGGACTACACTATGCACCGCAGGGGAATTGACGGAGCGGAGGTCGGCATGCTGATGTGGGAGGCAAACGAGAGGCTTGCA
>CAZUTB010000380.1:0-2595 GCA_964622905.1 uncultured Oscillospiraceae bacterium
ACAGAAGCAGAGGAAATCGGATTAAGTATGGCAACGTCTTCTGTTGTTATGCTTAAGAATTCTGCAAATACTCTTAATGCCGGTAGCAATGAGAAGAAAACGGTGTATATACCGATGCTCTACACTCCGGCATCCGCAACTTGGGCAATGCCGATTAACGAGAAAATAGCAAGTAAGTACTTCAACATTGTTACTGATACCGTTGGCAATCCGACAGGTGCTGTGGATGCAAACGGAAAAGCGACATATACTGAAAATGACATCACTCGTGCAACTAAAGATGAAATAGCCGAATGTGCTTACACGCTTGTGTTCGTGAATTCGCCTAGCTTGGGAGGTATGGGCGCAGGATATGATTCTGCAACAGGCGAATATGTTCCGATTCCGCTGCAATACAATACCTATACTGCTAATTCGGAAGGTGTTCGTGAAACATCAATTGCTGGTGATGTAGTTGAGTCGCAGAGCGAAACTCCTTATGGAACAGTTACAGAGTATGTTCAGGAAAACCGTTCTTACTATGGCAACAGTAACACCGTTGCAAACGCTTATGAACTGGAATATGTGCTGCAAGCGTCAGACAGTACACCTGAAGATGGGAAACTAGTAGTTTGTGTAAATGCCGCTTCTTCGTTTGTTTGCTCTGAATTTGAGAGTAAGGCAGACGCAATTCTGATTGGCTTTGGCGTGAACTATGAATGCTTCTGCAAAATTGTTTCCGGTCAGGTTGAGCCCTCCGGTCTGCTTCCTCTTCAGATGCCCGCAAACATGGAAACCGTCGAAGCCCAGTATGAGGACGTTCCGCGCGACATGGAATGCTATGTTGACGCAAACGGCAATACCTACGACTTCGCATTCGGTCTGAACTGGTCGGGCGTCATCAATGATGAGCGCGTGCAGAAGTACAGCGTACCCGCGCTGACCGAGCCCGCGACGCAGCCCGCAAAGTAATTCATCTCGACAAGCAATACCCATGAACCGAAGGGCGGCGGTTGCTGCAATGCCGCCGCCCTTCCTTCCCCTCGTGATTCTAACTAACTGACAATCGGAGGTCATCACTATGCTAAGTTTCATTGCAAATCTGGTTTCGCCTATCTTTGTCCCGATGGGCGTGAGCTATGCCGACCTGCTTAAATACCTCACCGACATCGGCACATACCTCTTGGTAGGCGGAATAGCGCTTATAGTGATGATTGCTGTGCTTATACTTGCACGTTTCCTTAAAAAGGGCTGGCGTGCCTTTGCGCGCGGGCAGGCGGCAGTCGCTTTCCTGGCGGTGGTTGTACTGCTTGTCAATATGGTCTGCTATGGTCCGCTGTCCGGCCCGCTCTCGGCGTTCCTCAACGCAAGCAAGGTTGAGCTTGCTGACGATGTTGTATCGCAGAGCCTTTCCACCATTCAGCGCCTAGGTGAAGAGGGCTTTGTACTCCTCAAGAATGATGGAAACGCGCTCCCTCTGTCCTCGCAAACCAAGAAGCTTAACGTATTCGGCTGGGCGTCCACCAAGCCTTACCTTGGCGGAACAGGCTCAAGCGCGTCTAGCGCGGCGGCGGCAACGGATATCCTCTCAAGTCTCCGTTCTGCGGGCTTTGAAACGAACGAAACGCTTACCTCTCTTTACACCGAATATGCATCCGAGCGCCCCGGCGCGGATATGTTCGGGCAGAATCTTACGCTGCCTGAGCCGACCGCTGATAAATACACGGATGAATTGCTCGCCGAGGCGAAAGCCTTCTCAGATACCGCCCTTATCGTTATTGCGCGCGGCGGCGGCGAAAACTACGATTTGCCTACCGATATGAACGCCGTCATTCGCGGCGAGTACAATATTTCCTCTGATGTTTCCGTAAATCCCGACGTTTACCCCTATACCAAGGTTACCTATCAGAACAACGGCGATTATGACGACTTTGACGCGGGCGAAAGCTATCTTGAGCTGAGCAACACCGAGGAAAAAATGATTGACCTTGTGTGCGCAGAGTTCAGCAATGTAGTTGTTATTGTAAACAGCTGCAATCCGATGGAGCTTGGCTGGGTAGAAAAATACCCGCAAATCGGCGCGGTTGTGCTTGCGCCTGCCGCAGGTGTTCAGGGCTTTGCCGCGCTGGGAAGCATCCTCAATGGCTCGGTTAATCCCTCGGGACGCACTGCCGATACCTTTGTATATGACCTTTTAAGCACTCCGACTATAAACAACATCGGCATCAACGCCTATACAAACGTTGACGAGCTGAAAACCACCGTCCTCCAAAGCGACAGCACCTACCAAGGCTCTATGAGCTATGTGAACTACGCGGAGGGCATCTACACCGGCTATAAATTCTATGAAACTGCCGCCGACGAGGGTTTGATTGATTACGAAAAAGCGGTTCAGTATCCCTTCGGATACGGGCTTAGCTATACAAGCTTTGAGCAGAAGATTGATTCCATGACAGATAACGGCGACACCGTCGTTCTGTCCGTTACGGTCAAGAACACGGGCACGGTTGCAGGTAAGGACGTTGTGGAGCTTTACTTCACGCCGCCTTACACTAACGGCGGAATCGAAAAAGCATCTGTCGGCCTTATAGATTTTGAAAAGACGGGCACGATTCA
>CAZUTB010000381.1:0-2595 GCA_964622905.1 uncultured Oscillospiraceae bacterium
CGACACGTCCATAGCAACGGTTGACGCCTGAGTATAGTAATCGTTGTAAATCTGGAGCAGGTTGGTCTGGCTCATCAGAATGATAGGAACAAAGCGCGCGGTGGGATAATCGCCGCCATCGCTGAACTCATCCCAGTTAATCTCATAGTTAAGTCCCTTAGCCACGAGCTTCTGATAAGCGGTTTCCTTCTTTTGAATAAGCGTGCGGAAAAGGTCTGTGTCGAAGTCAAGAACCTTGCCGGCGGACTGGTAGTAATCAACATAAGCGGTGATAAGCTTGCCGGTTACCTCATCCTCGGTATAGGTTTCAACGATGGGCGAATACTCGGGATTCGCGTCCGCCCTGTTATCGCACCAGTCGATAATAAAGTCGAACAGTTCTTCCCAAGTGGTGGGCAGGTCGGCGGTCGTCATTCCGGCTGCCTCCAGCGCCACGGGATTGTAGGAGAATGCCTGAACGCTTCCGGTATAGGAGGACATCGGCAGTCCAAGCACCTTGCCGTCGCGCATGAGATAGTTTTTATAGATAGGATACAGGCTCGACACGAAATCAACAGCGCCTGCGTTTCCGCTCAGGTCATAGGCATAGCCCTTATCAAGCAGAGAGGAAAGTCCGGTATACGCGGTGCTGAGGACATAGATATCAACTACGGACTGCGAGCCGGTCATGCTCTGCACAATCTCTTCCGCGGTGGAGTAATTGGTTTCGGGGAAAACAAGCGGAACATTTCCGATTGCCTTTGAAGCCTTGATGCTCGCGTTGTCAGCCCAACCGCCGGCGATGGTCAGAGCGCTTTCGGGCATCTGAGAAGGGTCGGTGGAGCGGATGAACAGGTTGGAGAAGCTGTTAAGGCTGGAGTAAATCGCGTAATTATTGCCGAGCATCATACCAAGGGAGGTGCTGTTTCCGTAAGCGCCGGAAACATAGTTGACCTTGGTTGCGGAAGCATCCTTGGGGCTTATCGCATAAACAATGCCGCCGCCAAGGCAGTAGATAAGCGCGGTGTTCGCGTCATACACGAAGTATCCGAGATTATCGGAGGGCATTTTGCCGATTTCGGTGAATTCGCCGGACTCGGTATCAATGGTTCCGAGCACGGGAGCAATAACTTCGCCCTCTTTGTATTCCCTGTTGTAGTCCATTTGCAGGGCGAAGAATTTTCCGTCCTCATAAGGGAATATGGTGCGAATATTCTCGGTGTCGAAATCCTTTACGAGGTCGCCGCTCTGAATGTCAAAGGAGCAGACGCGGGTTTCATTGCCAAGAACAAGACCGACGAGCTTGTCGCCGTCTACAAACACGCAGTAGAGGCTGGGCATCCAGGAATAGTCGCCGTCCTCCTGCATAAGGCTCGACGTGTCAAGGTCAACAACCTTCTGAAGCTGCGTCCTGCTGTCACCCGATTCGGGAATCACGCATACAGCGCCGTTATCGCTGTTAAGGCCGTAAAGCTTGCCGTCATTCCAGAAGATAACGGTAGGATAAAGCTCGGAGTTATCGACTTCAAGCTCATTGTCATCGGAATCCGCCGACGTAAGCGTTGCATAGCGGGTATGCTTGTCCGAGCCGGCCGTATACTTCTCAACAACTCGGAAGTAGCCGCCGTCGCTGTTGTTACCGGAACGCAAAGCATATACATTGGTTCCGTCCGTAGTATACGAATCTACGTAAGCGTAGGTTTCCTGCGTTTCATCTGCAATCGGAATATCCAAATCCGCTGCGGCGGCGAAAGCGCCGGAAGTAAACATCGACAGCGCAAGAATCAAAGCAAGCGCTGAGGATAAGACACCGCGTAAAGACTTATTCATTGGTCAAACCTCCTGTCCGAGCCGACGGTATTGCCGGTCTCATAAATATGAAACGCTAAAGACTAACGCTTTCTTCCATACCTTCAAAAATTATTTACCTTGCGGATTTTAACCCGCGGCATTATAATGTATGTATACAGATTGGAGAGGAACACAAAAATGAGAACGGATTACAAGCTGCTTGCAAAACAGCTTTCATCGGTTATCCAGGATGAAAAGCGCGCGCTTCCCGCGCTTGCAAACGCCTCTGCCCTTTTATATGCGGAAGTAAGCGACGTCAGCTGGGCGGGCTTCTACCTCTATACAGACGGAAGGCTGCTTTTAGGTCCGTTTCAGGGCAAGCCCGCCTGTATATCAATTGAGATAGGCAGAGGCGTGTGCGGAGCAGCCGCCGAAAGGCGTGAAAGTATAATCGTTCCCGACGTTCACAAGTTCCCCGGGCATATAGCCTGCGACCCCGATTCCAGAAGCGAAATTGTTATACCGATTATTCAAAGCGGAATGCTGCTGGGCGTGCTTGACCTTGACAGCAATAAAACAGACAGCTTTGACGAAGGCGACAGAGCGGGGCTTGAAGAAATAGCAAAAATACTGACGGACAGAACGGACTTTTCAGGAATTACGGAGGCATGACTTTGAAAAGGATTATTTCGCTGCTCATCTGTGCGCTGCTCCTTGTTTCCTTTTCCGGCGGCGGAAAGCAGCAGGTTTCTCCCGAGGCGACGCTTTCTCCGATGGAGGAATACAAGTTGCTTGGTGTCCCTATGTCCGCGCCCGATGAAGCGG
>CAZUTB010000382.1:0-2590 GCA_964622905.1 uncultured Oscillospiraceae bacterium
AACGTGTTTCAGGACCCGCCCTTCGGCAGGCTTGACATGATTTCGTGCAGGAATATGCTCATATATTTCCAGCCCGTATTGCAGAACGACCTTTTCGCTATTTTCCATCAGGCGCTCAAGGACGGCGGCTATCTCTTCCTCGGCAAGTCCGAGGCGATAGGCTCCTATACGGACGCCTTCCCCGTGATAGACGCGGCGGCGAAGATTTTTTCGCACTCAAGCGAGGCGAAGATTCCGGGCGCAAAGAAGGTTCCCTATCTCCAGACCACATACATGGAGGATGAGTTTGCGGCAGACGCGGGCGTTTCGAGCGTCGGCTCAATTTCCCGCTCCGAGCGCACCAGCGAAAACGCGGTTGCGATTGACAACTCCATCCTTGAGCAGTTCCTTCCCGCAACCGTTGTTATAAACGAGAAGAACGAGCTTATACACACCTACGGCGACACCACCAACGTGATGCATTTCTCCGTAGGAAGGTACACCAGCAATCTTTTCGATTTGATAACGGAGGCGCTTAAGATTCCCGTTTCCACCCTGCTTAAGGAATCGCGCGATAATAAGCGCAAGGCTCAGTAAAGGGACATCCTCTTTGCGGTCGAGAGGGAAAACGCGGTTATAAACCTTACGGTAGCGCCTGCCTCGCGCAATAACAGCGTGTCCGAAAACCTCTATGCGATAGTGTTTTCACAGACTCAGCAGGAGGACGCGGGCGACGTCGATTCCGTTGTATACGATGTTGACCGAGTATCCTCGCAGCGGATTACCGACCTTGAGCAGGAGCTGATGGAAAAGCAGACGAAGCTTGACCAGAGCGTATCCGAGCAGGAAACGGTAAACGAGGAGCTGCAGGCGGCTAACGAGGAGCTGCTCACCGCCAACGAGGAGCTGCAAAGCTCCAATGAGGAATTGCAGTCCGTCAACGAGGAGCTGTATACGGTCAACTCCGAGTATCAGCAGAAGCTGACCGAGCTTTCCGACCTCAACGACGATATCGCTAATTTCCTTTCCTCCACGCTGACCGGAATAATTTTCGTTGACAATAAGCTCAACATCCGCCGCTATACGGATTATGTAACCTCCGAATTCTCCGTTATGGATCACGATATCGGGCGCTCGCTTGCGTTCATATCCTATCATTTCCCCGCGGTTGACATTACGGAGATTTGCACAAACGTACTCAAAACGCTCATACCCGATGAGCGCGAAATAGCCACAAACAGCGGCAAGTCCTTCTTCATGCGCGTTGCTCCCTACCGCTCCACCGAAAACAAGATTCTCGGCTGCGTTATAACCCTTATGGATATAACCAAGCAGAAGCAGAATCAGGCAACGCTTCTCAGCACCGAAAAGCGCCTTACGATGGCGCAGCAGGCAAGCGACGCAAAGAGCGACTACCTCTCCAGAATCGCCTTTGAGATTCGCTCGCCCATGAGCTCGCTGCACGGGCTTGTAAGGAACGCGCTGGCGCTTTCCGAAAATGAGGAGCAGAAGCAGGACCTCAAGAAGATATATGACACCATTGATTATATGACCTCAATCGTCACCGATATTTCGGAGGCTTCCATAAGCGAAAGGCTTTCCAAGGAGCAGGTTACGGAACCGTTCGGGCTTCGGGACGCGCTTTCGGGCGTCGGTGAGGCGATGCTGCCTAAGTTCACCGCCGCAGGCGTTGACTATAAGCTTTCGATAGACGATGATTTTGCGCCCGTTTACTTGGGCAACAAGGCAAAGCTCCAGCAGATTCTGATGTCGTTCATGAATTCCTCCCTCCGCTATACTCCCGAGGGCGGAAGCGTTTCCCTTCGCGTTTTTGAGGAGCCGAGGCAGGGCGACAAGGCGCGGCTTTGCTTCATCGTTGCCGATACGGGCGTCGGAATCAAGAAGGAGAGCCTTGACAAGCTGTTCAAGCCTTTCTCTCGCGAAAACGCTCAGGATGATACCCCGCCCGCGATAGGGCTGGGGCTTTCCGGTGCGTACAACGAAATAATGTTGCTTGGCGGCGATGTTTCGGCGCAGAGCGAGGAGGGGAGCGGCTCTACCTTCACAATCCATGTGCTTTTAAGCAGGTATCACGAGGAGGAAGCGCGGCAGGATGACCTGACTCAGCCCGCGGACTACGGGCTTGCGGGCAAAAACGTGCTTATCGCCGAGGATAACGCGCTTAACCGCACAATCCTGGGGGCGCTCATTAAGAACGAGGGAATGACCTATACCGAGGCGGCGGACGGCGAGGAAGCGGTAAGCAAATTTGTGGACGCTCCCGAAAGAACCTTCGATTACATACTTATGGATATGAGGATGCCGAAGCTTGACGGAATCCGCGCAACCTCGAAGATTCGCTCAAGCGGCAAGGGCGACGCGAAGACGATTCCGATTATCGGCGTTTCCGCAAACGGCTTTGTGGACGACATCCGCAAGGCGCAGGACGCGGGCGTTGACGAGTATACAACAAAGCCGATAGACCGCGACAGCCTGCTTACCGTAATGAAAAAGCTTAACAGACACTAGAGCTTGTCAAAAGCTTTTGACAAGCTCTCGGAGCAAATGCGCTTTGCTTATTTGCTCCGCTTTCCAGCTTTTACTGTTCGGC
>CAZUTB010000383.1:0-2590 GCA_964622905.1 uncultured Oscillospiraceae bacterium
CCGACAGCCCATGTGACCGTATACTCTGCGCCCTTAATGAAGCCCTCTCCGCGTTCGCGGCAGCCAAGGACGCGCGCAATATCGCGCCCGACGGACGGCTTTTCGGCAACGACAACAATACTCATATTAATTCACGGCTCCCCGCGAATTGCGGAGAGCCGTTTTGCTCCTTAATTACTCGCTGCAGATAACCTCGAGCAGCGGATAAACCTGCGATTCAAGCAGCGCGGCTCGCTCTGTTGAGGTAAGGTCGGGATTGTCCGTGGTTTCGGGCGCTGCAGGGGCGTCCTCCCTCGGCGCTGTTCCAAGCAGCGTTCCGTAAACAGTAACGGTCTGGCTGGTTGCAAACCCGAGGTTTTCATCCGACACAAGGCGCAGGAGGTGCGGCTCGGTGGAGTTGTCCTCGTAAACCGCCATTATCGCGGAATAGCGCCCGTCATACTGCCCTACCTCGCGGATGCTTCCGCTGTACCAAAGCGTATAGCCGTTATAAGCGTCTATCGACATCATAAGCTTTTCAAACAGCGGGCTTGTGGCGTTTTCGCGAATGCTCTGGCGGAGGTCCTCCTCGTTCTGAACGCTCTTGAACTTCCTCGTTATCGTGCGGCTGGGCTTTCCGGAAAGGGTGAAGCTGAGGGTCAATTCATAATCGCCGCTCTTGCTCACATCAATGGGGCAGGTAAACTCGCCCGTGCTTCCTACGCGGAGGTTCTTCATATACACGCCGTTTACGGTTACGTCAATGCGCGTCTGAGCGGGCGCGGAGCCGTACACCTTGAGGGTGCTTTCTGTAACGGTTTCGGGGAAATCGTTATAGAATGTCAGCGCGAGTAGATTTTCCTTATACTCCACATAGAAATCCTCGGAATAATCCTGCAAGCCCACGCGGGAAACGGTAAGGTTTACAAGCCATATTCCCTCCTCGGTGAGCTGAGGAAGCAGCGTGAAGGTGCCGGTATTCGATATTGTATCGGAGAACTTGATGGGGGTCATCGCGGTATCATTTGCAAGCGAGCAGGAGGCGGTTATCAGCGCCTGCGGAGTGCCGGTTCCGCTTATCTTAAAGCTCGGTGTATTGGTTTCCTGAAGCATTTTGTTCTCAAGCTTGAACTCGGCGCTCTGGGTCGCCTGCGTTCCGGATATAGTGATATCGGTCTGCTGGGTTGTCACTCCGGTAGCCTTGGAGGTATCAAAGCGCAGGCTCTTAGCCATATCCTTTATAGCCCTTCCGTCAACCGCGGCAAGGGTTCTGTTGGAATACGAGCGATAGTCGATAAGCACGGAGAAGCCATTGTAAACCGTGCGCATCTGATGCCCGCGCGCCTCAGCCTTGCTTCCCGAACGCGCCTTATCGTACTTGAGCCAAAGCACATACTTGACGTACTTGGTTTCGTCATACCAAGAGGCAACCTTGAAGGAAAGGTCGCTTTCCTCGCCGTACTCAGCCGTTTTATAGCCCGAAACGTAGGCGCGGCGCTGCTTATTGGTGCAATCCTTCAGATTGACATACTCGGTTGCTACGCTGTCCTGAGTGCAGTAAATCGTGATAGAAATATCCTTAGCGCTGTTCCAGCCCTGAGCGACAACGCCGCGCAAGGCGCAGTACTGCCAATATTCCTCCTCAGAATTAAGCCCCATATTGGTAAGCACCGCCGGATAATTTTTGAGATTGTTAGCGGTTATCAGAAAGAAGCCGTCCGGCATATCGACGGTGCCGCCTACAGCCGGAATCGTAACAGCCGTTTCGGCGGCAAGCGCCGGAGCGGAAAGCCCCACAAGCAGAACCAGCACGAGCAACAGGGCGAAAACCTTTTTCATGAAAACTCACTCTCCCTCAAGAATTAGGCGTTACAGTCAGTCAGCAATCCTGCTGATCTCCGATTTCGAGTATATGGCAGTCGGGAAGCAGCTCCGCAAGCCGCATTGCAATGGTCTTTTCTCCGCCGGCATTTGCTCCCGGGGTTCCGAGTACCAGTGCTACAGCCGAATATTCCCTTGCGCATTCGGCGATTGTAAGAACGGGATTTTCGGAGCGCCGCACCATCATCTGCGCGCCCGCAACGGCGCTGCACTCATAAAGGTAATTGAGCGCCTCACGCTCATCGGGATTGCCCATAAGCGGAGCGTTTGCGCCAAGCGCGTGAAGCACAAGCAGCTCAGCGCCGCGCTGACGGGCTACGGTTTCCCCCGCCAGAATAAGCCTGCGGCAGTTGCGCTGACCCGTTACACAGACCAAAATGCTTTCCTTAGGCAAGAGCCTCAGCCTTCCAATCCACTACAGTTTTGTCATGCACCATGAAGGTAACATTGCCGCCGACAAGCTCCCTTGGCGGCTTCTTTGACGCGTCAAAGTAAAGCAGCCTGTCGTCATCCTCGTTGCGGTAGCTTCCAACGCAAAGCGTAACCGGATAATAGGAAACGCCGTCAACCGTGCAAAGGTCCTCGCCAAGCGCCTTGAGCTCGCCCGTATACTCATGCCTTTTGCCGTTTACACAGCCGTCCAGCATTCTGCCGTAAGCGACAATAGGCTTAAGCTTCATTTCATAAAGGAAAAACAGCTCGACAAACAGCAGGATAGTGAGAAGATCCG
>CAZUTB010000384.1:0-2589 GCA_964622905.1 uncultured Oscillospiraceae bacterium
AAAATTCATGCAATCTTCAAGGAGAATGAGGCGCTGACGGAGAACCTGAACACGCAGAATGATTATCTCAGGAGCTACCTGATATACGATATTATCAACAACAGCAACTCCCAAAGCGAGAGGATTATAACGCGCCTTAGGCGGCTTGGGGTTCAGGCGGATTCCGCTTACAGCCTTATTGTGTTCGAGGCGCCTATGCAGGCGGAGGACAGCGACCCTGCCGCGCTTTCCCTTTTAATTCACAGAACGGTCAAGACCTCGTTTGAAAACGTGCTTTGCATACTTGATATGACGGCAAAAAGGTACGCTGTGCTTGTAAGCGGCGGCAATTCGGAGGGAATCGTCGGCGGCTTCCATGCTATGCAGAGCGCTCTCAGCGATGCACTTCGGGTAAGGGTTCGCGGCTGCATAACGGAGGTTGAGTCGCTCAATACCCTTGGCAAGCAGTATTGGGACGCGGTGCTTTCGCTCAAGATGGCGGAGGAGAGCGGAAACGAAATTGTTGAGGTGAGCAGCGAAACCGGCGATAAGCTTGAATTGCGCTTCCCTCAGCGGCTTGAACAGGCTATAATATCCTCTGTTGTCACCTGCAATCCGCAGGCGCTGGAGGGCGCGCTTTCGGAGCTTTACGATATGAACAACGGCGAAAGCCGTATGCCTTCGGTGAGCGCTAGGCTGCTTTGGGAGCAGGTCTGCGCGAACATAACAATAGGGCTTATGCGCAGCAAGGAGATTCCCGATTCCCTGCAGGTGAAAACCATTGTGAGCCTCAAAAACTCGCCCGAGGCGGAGAACAGATACCAGTTCTCGCATAACGCGCTTTCCGCCCTCAGCTCCACCTTTATTCTTGCAAGGAATACGGACGGCGCCAGCCTGCACCGCTCGGAGCTTGGAAAGAGGATAGTTGAGTATATTCAGCTGCATCTGACCGAGCCTGACCTCTGCCTCCAGCCGGTTGCGGACCATTTCAACCTGAGCAGCACCTATATTTCGACCCTTGTCAAGAACGAAACCGGAATGAATTTCAGCAATTACTGCGAAAAGCTGAGAATAGCCAACGCCTGCGAGCTTCTGCGCGAGGGCAAGCAGATACAGACGGTCGCCGAAGAGGTAGGCTATTCCTCAACGCATACCTTCCGCAGGGTGTTCAAAAAGGTTGTCGGAACTCTCCCTTCGCAATATCAATAATTTGTAGGAGATAAATTTATGCTTAGCTTCACAAGGTATCACGAAAACCCCGCGGTTCTGCACGTCGGAACGCTTGCTCCCCACAGCGATTTCTGCCCGTTCGGGGAAAATGAGAACGCGTTTTCCATGCGCGAAACGTCCTCGAGGCTTACTCTGCTCAGCGGCGAGTGGGATTTTGACGGCTATCTGAGCCTTGAAGACCTGCCGGACGACTGGATGGAGCTGAGGCCCGCGCGTAAAATGCCCGTCCCGGGAAACTGGGAGCTGAACGGCTTTGGCAAGCCGATGTATACAAATATCCGCTATCCGTTTCCGTACGACCCGCCATTTGTGCCGAGGGACAACCCTGCGGGCGTTTACAGGCGCAGCTTTACGGACAACCTCGGCGACGATATGCGCCGAATCCTCTGCTTTGACGGAGTGGACAGCTGCTTCTACCTTTTTGTTAATGACAAAGAGGTCGGCTACAGCCAGGTTGCGCACAACAAGAGCGAGTTTGATATAACCCCTTACCTTCACAGCGGCGAAAACACCATTACGGTTCTGAACCTGAAATGGTGCGACGGCAGCTATCTTGAGGATCAGGATAAGTGGAGGATGTCCGGAATAATCCGCGATGTGTACCTCCTTCGCCGCCCGAAAAACGCCATAAGCGATTATTTGATAACCACCGAGATTATGGAGGGCAGGGCGGAAATATGCGTATCGCTTGTCGGCGGCGAGGGCGAATTGACGCTTGAAGCTCCGGACGGCAAAACGCAAAGGGCGCAGACCAAGGGCGGGAAAGCGGTATTCACAGTAGAAAACCCGCTTCTCTGGAGCGCGGAGACGCCGCACCTTTATAATCTTACAATTAAAGCCTGCGGCGAAAGCATTGGCGAAAGGATAGGCATCCGCGCTGTCAAAAACGAGGACGGAGTGCTTACCGTAAACGGAACGCCGATAAAGATTCGCGGAGTCAACAGGCACGAGAGCGACCCGATAACGGGCGCGTGCGTTTCCTGCGAGCAGACGCTCAAGGATTTGCTTATGATGAAGCGGCACAATGTAAACGCTATCCGCACCTCGCATTACCCCGATATTCCCGCGTTTTACAGGCTCTGCGACGAGCTGGGCTTTTACGTTATCGCCGAGGCGGATTTTGAATCGCACGGCTGCGTTGACGCGTCGCTCACACCGGATAACGGCGGCGATTATTCGGGAATAGCATTAATTGCAAACCGCCCCGATTATGAGGCGGCAATTCGGGACAGGGTTGAGGGAATGATTGCCGGCTATAAGAACCGCCCCTCCGTAATCGCGTGGTCGCTGGGCAATGAAAGCGGCTACAGCACGATAGTTGAGGGGATAGCAAGTGGCGTTCATCTGCTTGACCCGACGCGGCTTGTGCATTACGAGAGC
>CAZUTB010000385.1:0-2574 GCA_964622905.1 uncultured Oscillospiraceae bacterium
CTGCCGCCGGTACTCCCGCCTGTATTGCCGCCGGAATTTCCGCCGCCGGTGCTTCCGCCGCCATCTCCGGAGGCGCCGTTATCGCAGACGCCGCCCGCCGGTATGCACAGCCTGTCGCCGACCATCAGCCGCCCCGGGGCAACACCCGGATTCGCCTCCATCAGCGCGTCAAGGGTGACTCCCTGCCTTCTGGCAATCATGTAAAGGCTATCGCCCCTGCGCACGGTGTAGGTCGAAGCGCAGCCGGTAAAATCTGTCCTCTCCTGCGCCGGAGTATTCATATCCGTATCGTTTTCTGCCACAAAAATCCCTCCCTTTCCATAGCATCCTATGATAGAAGGGAGGGAAACGTGCATCAGAATATCAGTGAAAGCAAAAGAAGCACGCCCAAGATGCGAAGACCGCGGCGGTTGCCGGCAAGCAGAAGCAAAAGTCCGATTACGCCGAACACAGGCAGGCAGAACACCGGCAGAATGAAGCCGATTACCGCAGAAACAATCGTGAACACCAGTGACAGAATACCGACTACCAGACCGAAGATCAACATTTTTCTCTTCCTTCCAAACGCCGTGCGTTTGATTTCTTTAGTTCCTTCAAGGAACAAGTACATAATAGCCCGAAACGCACTGCGCAAAAAGTGACTTTCATTAAAAGAAAGATTAGAAACAGATTAATTGCGTGCGCGGTAAAAGCGCGGTAGAATAAGGGCATGAGTTTTCTGCGGAGGTGCTTTATGGAGCTTTCGGATTTCGGCGTATGCGAGAGGATAATGAAGGGCTGGTCTGAGGATGAGAAGTATCTCGTCAGAGCTAAGGACGGCGGAAGGCTGCTGCTCAGGCTCTCCCCCTCCGAATGCCTTGAGCGCAAAAGGCTAGAATACAAGGCGCTGGAAACCGCCGCAGGCACAGGCATTCCGATGACACGGCCGCTTTCCTTCGGAACGCTTACGGACGGGCGTGTTTACAGCCTGCTTACATGGGCAGATGGAAGCGAGGCAACGGATGAGATAAAGCGCTTTCCGCCGCTTAAGCAATATGAGCTGGGCAGGCGCGCGGGCGAGTACCTGAAAAGGCTGCACGCTCTGCCAGCCAAGCCCGATACCGAAAAATGGGAAACATACTTTTCAAGAAAGATAGACAGGAAGCTCAAAATGTACGCCGACTGCGAGCTGAAATATAAGGACGGCGGTGAAATTGCGAATTATGTGCGCGAGAGCCGAGGGCTTATTGCGGGGCGCGAAAGCTGCTTTCAGCACGGCGATTACCACATAGGAAATATGGTGCTTACAGATGGCGGGGAGCTATCTGTTATTGACTTCAACCGCTTCGATTACGGTGACCCGTGGGAGGAGTTCAACCGAATCGTTTGGTGCGCGGAAAGCAGCCCGATGTTTGCGACGGGAAGGATTGACGGCTATTTTTTGGACGACGTTCCGAGCGCTTTCTTCCCGCTGATGAAGCTCTACATCTACTCAAATCAGCTTTCCCACCTCCCGTGGGCGATTCCCTTCGGCAAGGCTGATATAGACACGGCAATTAAACTCACGCAAAAGGTACTCGGCTGGTATAAAGACGGTAATGTTCCGGAATGGTATGTTTCGTCAAAGAAAGTGCTTTCAGAGCCGAAAGAAAGCGAAGAACGGTAAAAATGGTTTTTTGATATAGAAAAACCGCCTGCAAGTGAAAGCTTGCAGGCGGCTCTAATATGTTACAAATATATGCTACAAAGTTATGTTGCAAATATGTGTTACTTGATACTTGGCTTTGTTCCGACAATAACAGCGCGCATAAGCGATACGCGGTGAACGCTTACGTTTTCCGCGCCAAGCTTTTCAAGCAGGCTTACTGCATCGCGGACGCTGATGGGCGCGTTTCCGTCCTCATCCTGAGCTTTCAAATACTTGACGGCGCGGCGAAGCGCGAGCGGCGCGGAGCTGAGATAAATCAACAGCTTTCCGCCATGCTTCAATACGCGCATTGCGTCGGAAAGCGCAGAGGCGTTTTCCTCACCGATGCAAGACAGAGAACAGCTTACAGCGTCAAAGGTTTCGTCATCCCAAGGGAGCGTTGGCGGCTTTCCGAAGATAAGCTCCGCGTCCGGAAGCTCATTTCGGATGCCTCTGAAATAATCGAACTCTCCGCAGATTCCGGAAAGAGATACCTCGGGGCAAAGCCTGTGCAGGCTACGGAGAGGCGAATCCCGCCCGACAGTCATATCAAGCACGGCGCTTTTTTCGGGTATCGGGCAGAAGCGAATGAGCCTGCGAACGCTCGAAACGGGAAGCTCTCCCGAATACGGAGTGTTCAGCCTTTCCATGCGTTCCATTGCCCTCGCCCCTTCCGTTACCGATTGATGACGCAATTATATCATACTTTTTGCACATATGCAATCGAAAATATTAATTTTGTCACATTTTTGTAACTTTATTAATACAGTAACAAAAGCGCCGCGGAGCGTTAACTCCACGGCGTTGACTATTAAGCTCTGACGGTTGCTATGGGATGTAAAGAAGGGATTAGTCCCTTCTTTTGAAATCCGCAGGGGTGGCTTTGCCGCCCCGAGGAGCGATCGGAG
>CAZUTB010000386.1:0-2561 GCA_964622905.1 uncultured Oscillospiraceae bacterium
GTAGAGGATTATCTTCTCCGTTATCGTCTGAAAATCCGCTCCTTCGCCGCCTATGTGCGCAGGCGAAAACTCCTTGACTATGTCCGCCATGAACTCCCGCTCAATCTGCGCAAGCTGGTCGTACTGGTCGGCATAATGCGCGTAATAGGTCGAGCGGTTTACCTCCGCGTCCTTGCAAAGCTCGGTTATCGTTATACGGGAAATGGGCTTCTCGCCAAGCTTTTTGATTAGGCTCTCGCGCAGAAACATCTTTGTGTAGCGCGTCCGCTTGTCCTCCATATATATCGCCCCTCTCGGTTTTATGTTTTCCCTTTGCCGCCCGCCTGTGACGAAACTGTAAATTCGTTTGGCGCTAATCGACATAAAAAGCGGCTCTGTTGAAAAATACGCAAAGGCAAAGCAACTGACGGTTGCCTTTCCTACACGCTGTAAATATACTGGAATTGCGTAGGAAATGCAACAGTATGTAGCTTATTTTATGGAAAAGCTAGGAGTATTTCTTCAAAGGAGCTGATAATATGGAGAAAACCTATATAGTAACCGGCGCGTGCGGGCATCTGGCGGGCACGATAATCAAGTATCTGCGCAAAACGGAGGGGCAGATTCGCGGGCTTATTCTGCCCTCCGAGAGCGCGGCAAGCGATGAAAAGGTGACATATTATACCGGAGATGTGACGAAGCCCGAAACGCTTGAGCCTTTATTTCAGGGGCTTGAGGGCAGGGAAACAATAGTATTTCACGCGGCGGGGCTTATCAGCATAAGCGAAAAGGCGTCCGGCGCGCTGGAAAGGGTAAACGTCGGAGGAACGCGCAATATCCTTGAAAAATGCGCGGAATACCATGTAAAGCGGCTTGTGTACACAAGCTCCGTTCACGCGCTGCCCGAAAAGGAGTTCGGCGCGACAATAGAGGAAACGGGAAGCTTTGACGAAGCGGCGGTAAGGGGCGATTACGCGAAAACCAAGGCGGAGGCGACCCGCGAGGTGCTTGAGGCGGGAAAGCGCGGGCTTGACGTAGTTGTGGTGCATCCCTCCGGTATCATTGGACCCTATGACGGCGGAAGCAACCATGTGGTGCAGCTGGTGAAGATGTACATAACAGGCAAGCTGCCTGCGGCGGTTCGCGGAGGCTATGATTTTGTGGACGTTAGGGACGTTGCTGCGGGCTGCATCGCGGCGGCGGATAAGGGCAGGAGCGGCGAGTGCTACATCCTCTCGAACCGCTACTGCACCATTAAGGAGCTTATAGGAATAATGCGCGGGTTTACGCGCGGGCGGCGCAAGCTTTGCCTGCCGCTGCCCATTGCGCGTATGTTCTGCCCGCTCTTCGGCTTTATTGCAAGGCTGACGCACACGCGCCCGCTGTTCACCCCGTACTCGCTCTTCACCCTTGAGAGCAATTCGCGCTTCACGCACGATAAGGCGACGATGGAGCTTGGCTATCACCCGAGGGATATAAGAAGCACGATAGGGGATACGATTACATGGCTTAGAGGTAAACCTGTAAGCATATGAAGTTACGCTACGCCACACTTTCGGCGCTGCAAGAATATCAAAATATCACGCCGTCACCAGTAGGAGAAAACTGTGTTTTCCCGCCCTGTTTCACGTAAATTGATGTATGGGTTATGTGCGGGTTACGGCGGGCGCACGCAGTGTCGACCCTACGGTAAAATATGTTTATTGTTATATCAAGAATCACAAACACAGCGGTTTTTGAGAATGGTTCGGGCAGATATGGAATCTGCCCCTACATTGGTGTTTGACATCGTTTGCCGTCAAAGAAAAGCTTCTCGCAGCAAGTGTGCTTTATATTTGCTCCGATTTACATCCTCCTGAAAATTTGCGTGATAATTCTCTATACAACAAAGCCTCTGCAATGTATTGCTTGCAGAGGTTTTGTAATTTGTACATTGTTTATTTGAATATTATGCAGGAATTTCCGTCGCCTTCGTCTTCTCCGGAAAGAACATCGAAAAGGATGTTCCTGCGCCGGGCTTTGAGCGGACGGTGATTCTGCCGCCGTGTGAAAGAACGATGATTCTTGCTATCGAAAGCCCCAGCCCGTGGCCGCCGCCCTCGCGCTTGCGCGCCTCATCGGAGCGGTAGAAGCGGTCGAATATTCGCGGCAGGTCCTCCTTGGAGATTCCAACGCCCGTATCGCTGACGGTCGTCATGCAGCCGTCCGGCATATGCTCGCAGGAGAGGGTTATAGTTCCGCCGATGGGAGTATATTTGACAGCGTTATCCAGCAGCACGCGAAGCGCCTGCTTCACCATCCCCTGGTCCGCGTAGATGAGGCTGGACTCAAGCTTGTCGGTAAGTATCGTGTAAGCGGGCGCAACCATCTGCATTTCCTTTTGCAGGGTTACAACAAGATCGCGCACGTTGAAGGTGGAAAGCTCCATGTGCAGGGTCTTTTTATCGTGCCGCGCAAGGAAGAGCAGGCTTTCCACAAGCTCCTTCATGTTCCCCGCCTCGGCTGAAATCGCGGTTATTCCCTCGTTGAGAATGTCCTTGTCCTCCTTGACCCAGCGGGCAAGCAGGTCGGCCTAGCCCTGA
>CAZUTB010000387.1:0-536 GCA_964622905.1 uncultured Oscillospiraceae bacterium
GCAGCCCAAGCTCAAATAAAGAACGTTAATTATGACTTGAAATTATTTTGTAGCTATCAGATATGAAATGAACAAGCAGATGAACAGCGAGTTATGAACGTTTAATTTTTTGCGGTATAGACGGTCGCTCACACGAAAGGCAGTATGGTTGTGCGGCGCGCATGGTGAACATACAGGTAACGTGCAGGCGGAGTAGTTTATGGCGTGCTTGTTGCAATGACGTTCGGACGGCGGGCTGCTTTCCGGCGCTCTTGTTTGTTGCAAGGACGGGCGGCGGTGGTTGTCTGACGTGCCTGTGATTCGACGGGGCATACCCATACTTATATTCATAACTATTCGCAAAAGAATGCTTTAACGAATAGTATTGACATAAAAGAGCCTAAATGCTATGATATCCATGGTTGGTACGGCTAATCTGCGCATACAGCCGGAAACGTTAACGTCGGGTGCTCGTTATACGCGTGAACCCTCTTTGTTAATCTCGCTGTACCTCGCTCACGCAATCCAGATAAACGCAAACACATTTCGATGTGCTC
>CAZUTB010000387.1:546-2548 GCA_964622905.1 uncultured Oscillospiraceae bacterium
TGTAAGAAAGCTAAGCCGCATTGCGTAAGTCCATTGCCGAGCGTTAATTAATCCGCTGATATACCTCTGTATTGCGTTCTGACACCGATTATTCTGCGTAAAGCTTATCCTTGCGTAATGCGGAAAGATATTTCGCTGCTGCGATAATATCGCCGTCTGACTCGATTTCGGAAAGCTTGGGTATACAATCGGTCATTGCCCCGCCGCTAATCGTCGCTCAAGCGATTTCATCCGGCTGATGTTACGCAGCAACAGCTTATCAGCTCGTGGTCAGCCTCGATGATGCTGCCGGCGGCTTCGGCTTAAACAGCGCTCAAGGAGCTGCGACTGCGAATCAGGATGTCATGCCGCGTCAGTGGTTTGTTAGCCGCATAACCGGTTGAACATCCGGATTCATTTCGAGTATTGCCGTATGCATCTTGATACATCTCTTGATTTAACTCCAAGAAATCCTGCGTCAAAAAAGAAATTCGGTATTACCGGAAGATTGTGAAATATATGACATTCTAAGTGCAGTCCTATAAACGCTTATTTAGCCGAAAAGAGAGCCATAATAGCAAATAGAGCTATAATAAGAATGACAGATACCATTTACAGGAGGCAGCGACATGGCGGTTGATTATCACAAGCAGCGCGCTCAAAAGAACATTATTTATCTGCGACAGCAGCTGGAGCAGCTTCCGGATGCCTGCCGCGACTTTATCCGCGCGCTCGAAAGCACTGCGAGTGTACTGACGCGCCTTGCATATGCATATGACTTAAAGATATTCTTTGATTATCTGTGCAGCGAGCAATATGATTTCACGCATTTGAAGCCGATTGATTTCAATGATAAATATATAGGAAAAATAACGCAGAAGCACATTGAAATGTATATGGAATATCTCACTATATACTTTCAGGAGCAGCGTGAAAACGATTCCGAGGGAAACGAAATAATCATAACGCGCGACAGGGAGAACGGCGAGCAGGGAAAAATGCGCAAGCTCTCCTCTCTCCGCTCGTTTTTTCACTATATGTATCGCTCAAAGCGCATAAAGGCGGATGTAAGCACGCTTATAGATATGCCGAAGCTTCACCAGAAGCCGATTTTGCGGCTCAATCAGACGGAGCTGCAAGCGGTTCTTGAGGCTGTCAAAAGCGGCGGCGAGCTTACCGAACGCCAGAAGGCTTACCACGCGGCAACGCAAAAGCGCGATACGGCGATAATCACGCTTTTTCTCGGCACAGGCATCCGCGTAAGCGAATGCGTTGGCTTGAACCTTGAGGATATCGACCTTAAGGAAAAGTCTTTTATCGTTACAAGAAAGGGCGGAAATCAGGTTATTCTGTATTTCCCCGACGAGGTTCGCGACGCGCTTTCGGATTACATTTCCGAGCGCAAAATTATTGAGCCTCTTAACGGAAATGAGAGCGCGCTGTTCCTATCGCTGCAGCGAAAGAGAATTACGCAGCGCGCAGTAGAGAATCTGGTCAAGAAGTACTGCCTGATAGCCGCGCCGCTGAAATCGAGAATGAGCCCGCATAAGCTCAGAAGCACATTCGGAACAAATCTTTACCTTGAAACCGGCGATATTTATCTTGTCGCCGACGTTCTTGGGCACAGCAGCGTAGAAACCACGAGAAAGCATTACGCAGATATGACCGAGGACAGGCGGCGCGAGGCGGCAAAGGCGGTTCGCCTCCCTACCGCGCAGGCGGAAAACAAGGCGATTCCGGAGGAAGAAAACAGAACTCCTGCCGAAACAGAAAACAGAACAGACGTTAATCAAGTAGGAAAGATTTCTGACGAAACCGATAGCGCTCAAAGCATTCAAAAGGATGACAAAACTGCAAGCGCAGATGACACCTTAGCATTTGGTAAAGCAACTGATATAGTTACCGATTCGCATCTTCCTAATGATGATGCGAATAAACCTACATATGACACAGTTAAACCTGCATCGCCAAGGAAACGGCGCGGCAGGCTTGCAGACGATAAAGTAACAGAAAACGCCTCCAA
>CAZUTB010000388.1:0-2541 GCA_964622905.1 uncultured Oscillospiraceae bacterium
GGGGATAACCTCGTCTCTGCCCTTTAAAAAAGCCTCTGCCTGAACGATAGAGCCGAAGCCGAAAAAGGTTCTGTCGGATACCGCTATATCCTTTTTTCTAAGCTCTAAAAGCACCGCGTCCATAAGCTCGTTAATGCTGTCGGGGATTTTTATTTTTTTAACCTCCTTCTGCATTTCCTCAAGCTTTTCAACGGGCATTTCAAGCAGCTCCGGCTCGATGAAGGAGCAGGCGGCGCTGAACGCGACGTAAAGGCTCATTGCCCTGTCGGTCATGCCCTGATAGAGCGAAACGGTGTTATCCTCATCCTTGCGCATGAAGCAGTAGCCGTAGAGCCTGGAAAGCCTCTGACCCAATGCGGAGCAGACGGAAAGCGCCTCGAGCGGATTTTCGCTCACCTTGCCCTCGTATTTCGCGAAGGCGTCAACCTCAGCCTTGATAAGGGAAAACTCCTTCTCCCAGTCCTCATTGGTCGGAAAGATATCCTCAAGCTTCCACTTGAGCCTTTCCTCTATCTCCGTGCGCTTCTTAGTAGCCATAAATATTACCTCCTAAAATTATTCTGCCTTGTTTATTTTTCTCTGCTTGCGCTTTGCCCTTTTGACGTAAACGGAAAAGTATGCGTAGCGAAGCTTTTTCGAGAAATTCTCGCGCATCGTTTTCAGCATAATTCCCATTGGCTGAGCGCCGTTTTCCCTGATAAGCGGCGAAAGCCAAAGCACCACTATAACGCGCAGGATTACCGCAAGCAGGAAAAGATACTGATAGCGCGTTACCGCCGCGCCCAAGAGCCGGAAGTTCAGGCTCTCCATATAGGTGAACGGACCCTTGAGCAGCGCGCCTCCGACAGCGTTGGCGACGCTCACTCCCACGATGTTGTAAACCACGAAAAACACCGCAAGGAAAACGGAACGGTTCTTTTCGGGACTTTCGGACAGGTAGAGATTCTGCTGACCTATATCCACCGCGGGCCAGAAGATGCCCTGAAGCACATTCATAAGCACTATCATCCACAGGCGCGACTTGTCCATTATAAGCCATAACAGCGGAAATACGCAACACACAAGTCCGGTAAACCTGACTACGGGCTTATTTCCGTATTCGTCGATAGGCTTCCCCCAGCGGGCAACGAAAAGCACGGTCATAACGCTGCTCGTTATCTGATTCATCAGCGTAATATCCGTATAGCTCATTTGCAGATTGTTCAGCATATATACATTATAAAACGGGTTGGCTATCGACGCGCAGAAGCACCAAGCGGTGAAGTAGATTACAACGCCCATGAACTTTTTATCCTTGAAAACGGAAAAGAACATGGAAGCGAAGGATTCCTTCTTTTCCGAATTATCCCTGTACATCTTCGGGAAATCGACAAAGAAGAAGCTCGCAATATCAGCCATACCCATTATTCCGGCGAAGATAAACACGAATATATAGCCGTCCTGGCCGAAGCGGTCAACGACCCATGAGGCAAGCAGTCCGCTGAGTACGGAGGAAATAAGCGAAATGCTCTGGCGTGCGGTGAAATATCTGCCGCGTATGCGCATAGGCACAAGGTCAGCCATAAGGCTCGCGAAGGCAATATTAACAAAGCTGTTGCCGCCCGAAACCATGGCGACGCAGAATATAAGGCAGGCAATCTTGACAATAGGCGCGGCGGCGGGCATCAAAAGCGGAATAAGCCCTATCGGAATCCAAAAAAATCTTCCGGCAATTCCGAAGAAAAGGAACATGAAGCGCCTGTTCCGGCGGCGCTCAAGCACTCCGCTTGCGACGAGCTGGAGGCAGTTTGCGAACACGGGAATAGCGGCGATGAGTCCAAGCTGGAAATCGTCCGCATTCATTACATCAAGCAGATACCCCGTCCATACCGCGCCCTGCGTTACAGTAAAGCAGCACTGACCAAAGGTAACCGCGATAATTACCCAAAACAGGCTCTTTTTGAGGCTTGGGGAGAATCCCGTTGTGTCATACATCGCGAAGCGGTGCGATAAGGAGGAAAAGCCCCTTTTACCTGTAAGCATAAAGCCCTCGCTACATAAATGTAATACCGCGATTATTGTAGCCCAGAGCGATTTATTTGGCAATAGGTTTCAAAAAACGTTTCACACAAAATTTCAGAAGCGTTTCACACAAAAATCTTCAAAAACATACGATTATTTACGCTGTAAGGGTTGACAAAGCTGTCTTAATCTAGTATTCTAGGCAAGGCTTAATGCTGAATACATGAAAGGAGGCGCCGCTTAAATGACTAACAACGCAAAACTGCTCTCTGCATCGGCTTCGGGGATTCTTTTGTCTGTCTATGTCTACGCATCAAAGGATGTAACTTGCTCTGCGGTGCCTTCAGACGCTAAGCGTCAGTAGGATATATGCTATGCCGCCGCAGCGCATGAAGCTGCGGCGTTTTTTGTACTGTGCCGCCGGAAGCATGGCATGAGTTTTTCGTCAGTTCCAAAGGAGGAAGGACATATATGAAGAGCCGCAGACTTAAACTGCTTTTTGGTCTAATAAGAAAGAACGCATGGTACTATGCGGGCACG
>CAZUTB010000389.1:0-2538 GCA_964622905.1 uncultured Oscillospiraceae bacterium
CACAACAGCAATAGTGAATATGACGTTCTTGAGCAGGAGCTGTTCACGGTTGCGCCGATTGAGCAGCTTGACGCGGTTGTGCTTCTGCCGGACACCTTCCATATCAAGGAGCATTACAAGCGCTTGCTTTTGGTGCTGAAAAGCCGCCTGCGCAAGGATATTCCCGTGGTTTCCATCCGCTATCGGCAGGAGGGCTGCTATCAGGTGCTTGTTGACGAGCGGCACTCTCTTGAGGGAATCATCCGCCATGTGATTGACGTCCATAAATGCAAAAGGATATGCTACATGGGCGGAACACTTGGAAACAGGGATGCCGCAAGCCGCTTTGAGTGCTTCAAGGAGCTAATGGCTGAGTACGGGCTTCCCATCCTGAGCAACACGGTTTTCCACGGCGATTTTTGGAAGCATGACGGCGAAAAAGCCGCAAACTATTTTTATTCCAATCCCGAAAATGTTCCGGATGCGATAATATGCGCGAACGATTATATGGCGATAGCTCTTGCGAATGTGCTTACCGCAAGGGGAATACGTGTGCCCGAGGATGTGATAATCACCGGCTATGACGATATTCCCGACGCGCGAAGCTATGTGCCGTCAATAACGACTGTCGAGGTTGATTATGCTTTGATGGCAAAAAGGACAATAGAGATAATTGACCGCCATTTCAATAACATCAAAAGCGAGCCGGTCGAGTACATTTCCACAATCCTAAAATGCCGCGAGAGCTGCGGCTGCATGACCCATGCCGGCAGCGAAATACGCGATATGCGCAAGATGATGTTTGAGCAGAACGATGTGCTTTTCAACACCTTTATGTGGCACGCGTATTTTTCCGTTGACATGACGGGCTGTCCTGATTTCATAACGCTTCGCGGGCAGATTATTTCGGTGCTTTCCCATTATCCGCATTTCAAGGATTTCTATATGATGCTCTGTGTGCAGGAGAATGCGGACATAGCCGAAACGCAGTATACAAGTGCGCCTGCAAAGCATATGCGCCTTATGGTTGCCGTTAAGGACGGTCAGCCGGTGCATGACGCCGAGTACGAGGAAAAGGCGTTTTTTATCGACAGGAGCGAGCTGCTTCCCGCGTTCGCTTTTTCGGACGAGCCCTGCTGCTTCTATATTGTTCTGCTCCACAATAAGCGCGATTGCTTCGGCTATACCGCCATAAGCTTTGAAGACTTTTTCACATATGATTTTGATTATCAGATGTGGACGATAATGATTAGCAATGCGATAAGCGACCTTGTAAACCGTATGCGGCTGGAGCGGGCGCTTTTAAAGAACGAGCAGATGAGCATAACCGACCCGCTTACGGGGCTTTTGAACCGCAGGGGCTTTGAAATCTTCGCGCGAAAGCTTATCGACGGGCGCGCGGAAAATGCGGCTTATGTTATCGCCGCAAGCTGCGACTTGGATTTCCTAAAGCGAATCAACGACCGGTACGGTCATGCCGAGGGCGACTATGCGATATGCCAGATTGCCGCCTGCATAAGGCGCGTGTTCGGAGTAAGCGGCGTTGTTTCCAGAAGCGGAGGCGATGAATTTATCGCGATGCTCACAGCCGAAACAGGCGATACCGAAAGGTACAGGCTGGATTTTGACAAGGCAATCCTTGCGGTTAACGAGCAGTCAAATAAGCCTTACAGAATCGACGCTTCTATGGGAATCTGCGTTCAGCCGATAGAAATGTTTTCCACGGTTGAGGACATTATCAGAACCAGCGACCAGCTGCTTTATCGCGAAAAGGCTCTGAAACGCCGCAGGGCGAGCGACCTTGAGGAAGGACGCTGAAAAGGATTATTTTAAGAAGGCTTGCAGCTTGTGACTTGTGCCAAAAAAGGCTTGCAGCTTATGGGCTTTGGCGGGGCTATCGGAGGATGACACGGCGCTGTTCTGCGGCTTGCGTGCCGCTGCTGCGCGTGCTCTGCCTTTCTCGATATTCGCCCTGCGCATATTCTTTTTTCAAAACCGCTTGCGCTTTTCACCCGTTTCTGTTATTATATTGCGGTATGACACGGACGCTCCTCTGCCGCATGATTTATCATGCCTGTGTTACGAACGTCTATGAGGGAAGGAGGCAATGCACAATGAATGAGATTATCCGTTCTATCGAAGCAGCACAGCTCCGTACCGATCTTCCTTCGTTCAACGTCGGTGATACTATCCGCGTTTGGGTGAAGGTTGTCGAAGGAAGCCGCGAGCGCCTGCAGGCCTTTGAAGGCACTGTTATGGCTAAGCGCAATGGCAGTGTGCGCGAAACCTTCACCGTTCGCCGCGTATCCTACGGCATCGGCGTTGAGCGCACGTTCCCGATGCATTCCCCCCGCGTGGATCACATTGAAGTGATTCGCCGCGGTAAGGTTCGCCGTGCTAAGCTTTATTATCTGCGCGCCCTGCAGGGCAAGGCTGCAAAGATTAAGGAAGCCGATTTCGAGTAACCTAAGACAAAAACAGCTCCGCGTACGCGGGGCTGTTTTTGATTGCGCAACTAAGCCTGTATAAGTAAACACAGACGCCGTTTTTGCGGCGTCT
>CAZUTB010000390.1:0-2530 GCA_964622905.1 uncultured Oscillospiraceae bacterium
CGCAAGCACCGTCTGCCTGACCTTTGAAAAATCGCTTACAAGCGAGCGCGGCTTTTTGCGCGGGTCATCCTGAGAGAACGGAACGAAATACACGTCCTTTATCTCAAGCAAGGAGCCGATGTTTTTTGCGGCGGTTGAAAGCCCGTCGTTGGTTGAAACGAAAATAATTAGGGGTCGCTGATTGCGCAGGTGAGATTTTGCGCCTAGCAGCGCAGGCGTATCGAATATTCCCGCTGCAAGCTTCGCTATCGTGTTGCCTGTCGCGGGCATTATAAGGTACGCGTCGGTCATTCTCGCGGGTCCGAGCGGCTCAACCTCCGCAAGGCTTGTAAGCGGCGGCTTTCCGCATATCTGCTCTGCGCGCGCAAGCACCTCCTGCGCGGTAAAAAATCTTGTGTCCTGCAAAGCAGCGCTGTACGACAAAACGGGAATAAGCTCAAAGCCGCAGCGAACAAGCTCCTCCATTGCCGAAAAAGCTTTAGCGAACGTGCAGTAGGAGCCTGTAAGAGCAACCGCCAAACGGGTGGCGTTCATATATCTGCCTCCCTCATGTGCTTGATTATCAGTTCGTATACCTTCATTGCGCATAAGCGCGGATAATACCTTCCGGGAAGCGCGGGCAGACGCTCAGCCTTTAGCCCCGCGCTCCTTGCCTTGTCAATATCAAAGCCGTAGGGCTTCGACGCAATATCGTAAAGACGGCAGTCCTTTCTAAGACCGCTAATGTATTCATCAGAGAGAATTCGGGCGGGAACGGTATTTATCAGAATGTCAAAATCGCAGCCCGCAATGCTTTCCGGCGGAACGGCAGAAAAGCCGCGCATATATGCCTCATTTAGCTGATGAACGCTTCTTGCGGCTATCAGCACCTTTATTCCGAGGCTCTTCAGCTCATTTGAAATCGCTTTAGCGGTTCTTCCGAAGCCTGTTATCAAAACCCGCTTTCCCTCAAGAGTAAAGCTTTCCTCATGAAACCAATCAAGAATCAATGCTTTTGCGGTAAGAAGCGCAGAATACGCCAAGTATTCCTCATCCTTCATCGGCAGAATAAGCCGTTTCCTCTCGATGCCGCTTTCTGTAACGAACGCGCAGACGCAAACACTCTCGTCAATTTCAGAAAAAATGCTCTTAAGAGAAATACCGCCGGAAACGCCGTCGATATTGAGATGACCGTTCCTTTCGGATACGGGCTGCGGCAGAACAAGCAGGTCGCCGCCTTCAAGCTGCGCAAGCTCGTCGGTAAGTGCGCGGTGGTCAATCGGCGTAATCGGCTTTTCGCAGAGCTGGACAGAAGGAATCCCCGAGCGCCTCAGAATTGCGGCAAGCTCGCTCTGCCGCGCATCTCCTCCAAGCAGAATACAGCGCATATACAGCCCTCCCAATACGGCGCAGAACCGCGCGATACTTTACAATATGCCGCCAAATGGCATCCTGTTACCGTAAAGAAAGCAATATAAGCACAGCAAATTAGCGCTTTACGGTTTTTCGCTCTTGAATGAAGTACTCATTTTTGTTATACTTTCTTGAATAAAGATGCTTCTGGCATCCTAAAGGAGGTGCACCCGTTATGTCCGAGCAGGTAAGGCAGATAGCCATGCGCATCAAAGACTTACGTGAATTGTCGGACTACACCGTCGCTCAGATGGCGGAGGTTTGTAATCTTGCGCAGGATGATTATGTTTCGTATGAAAGCGGAGAAACGGATATTCCCATAAGCTTTATTATGAAGCTTTGCGAGGTATTCCACGTTGATATGACTCAGCTGCTTACAGGCGAAACTCCTCATCTTAATACCTATTCCATCGTTAGAGCCGGTGCGGGAAAGAACATAACCCGTACAAATCACTATATTTATAAAAACCTCGCCTATAAGTTTGCGAACAGAAAGATAGAGCCGCTTTACGTTACGGTTCCGCCGCACGCCAACCCCAAATGCGAGCCGAACAGCCATGAGGGACAGGAGTTCGACTACATTCTTGAGGGCACGATGCGCATGGAGCTTGCGGGCAACGAGGTGATTCTCGGCGCGGGTGACTCTATCTATTACGATTCCCATGTGCCGCACGCTATGCAGTGCGTCGGTGATGAGCCGGTGCATTTTCTGGCAATGGTAATTCCCGAGTAAGCAATAGGCAGGTTCAAAGGAGCGCTGCAAGTATGGAACTCGCTTCCCGTTATGTTAAGCTGGATTTTAAGGATCAAACGGATTTTGAGCAGAATTTTCACTTTTTCGGCGTGCCGGAGCATTTCAACTTCGGCTACGATATCATTGACGAGTATGCGCGCCTTGCGCCATCTCAGCTGGCAATGGTATGGTGCAATCCTGCGGGCGAGGAGCATCATTTCACCTTTGCCGATATGAAGCGGATGAGCGATAAATGCGCTAACTATTTTTCGTCTATGGGCTTTAAGAAGGGCGACAGGGTTATGCTCGTTCTGAAGCGCCGCTACGAATTCTGGGTTTGCACACTTGCGCTTATCAAGCTTGGCTGCGTTATAATTCCCGCCACCTATCAGCTTGCGAAAAAGG
>CAZUTB010000391.1:0-2514 GCA_964622905.1 uncultured Oscillospiraceae bacterium
TGGGCGTTCTTATCGCCGTCATTTTAGCTGCGCACGGCGTTATGAAAAAGCATCCGACTTCTTCCGGCTTTACGCCGCTGTGCTTTTCACAGAACTCCTTCTTTGCAAGGCTTGCGGCAATCTCGATGGGCTGGCGCACATCGACAAGATGGCTTATCAAATCCGGAAAGCGCACCTGAATAAGCCTTACAACCGCAGGGCAGGCGGAGGAAATGAGCGGGCGCGGCAGGGACTTATCCTTTAGCCTCTCCCTTATCGCCATAGACGCAATATCAGCGCCCCTTGCAACCTCGAAAACCTCGTCAAAGCCCATTTGCTTAAGCCCATATATAACCTGCGAAATGCTCTGTATTCCCTTATACTGCCCGAAAAGCGACGGCGCGGGAAGCGCAATTTTGTAAGGAAACGCGCTTATGGATGAAAGAGGGTCTGTTCTTGCAATCTTTGCGTGATAGGCGCATACGCGTATGCACTCGCCGCAGTCAATGCACCTTTCGGCAATTATCCTAGCCCTGCCCTGGCGAACGCGGATTGCCTCCGTCGGGCAGCGCTTAAGGCAGTTGGTACAGCCCTTGCATCTATCCTTATCAAGGTATACGGAATGGTATCTTTGCTGCATACTTTCCTCCGCAATGGATTATTTTACCACGGCAAAGCGCATCATTATCTCCGTGCCGACGCCGAGGGTCGATTCAATAGAGAATTCATCGGCGTTTCGCTTCATATTCGGAAGCCCCATTCCTGCGCCGAAGCCAAGAGCGCGCGCTTCCTCGGACGCGGTTGACCAGCCCTCCTGCATAGCAAGAGAGATATCGGCGATTCCGGGTCCTCTGTCCTTGGAGATGAGCGTCACGGTTCTGCCATCCATTTCCATTTTCAGTACTCCGCCCTCGGAGTGTATGATAAGATTCAGCTCAACCTCGTACGAAGCGACGGCAACGCGGCGCATCACATCCGCGCCTACGCCAAGCTGCTTTAACGTTCTCTTTATCGCGGCGGAGGCGTCGCCCGCCGTTACATAAGCTCCCTTTTCAACCGGAAAGCTTTCGACTATGCTGCCTGCCATCTCAAAAATCTCCCTTCGGCGCTATCTGTCAACGCCGGGCAAGCCGTGCGCGTACAGTATTCCGCTGCTGGTGTATGATGTAAATTTCGTGCTGAGAACTATGATTCCGTTCTCCTCCGCCTCGTCAAGAATCTCCTTCTCGGGAATTTTTCCGCGGCTGAACACAATGCAGAATATATCCAGCATTTCCGCTGTGCGGATAACGTGCTGATTAACAAGCCCCGTTATAAGCACCGTCTTTTCCTGAACGAAGGCGAGCACATCGCTCATCAAATCCGCGCCGAACGCGCTGTCAACCTCCTCGTCAAGCCTGTCCCCGCCAAGAAGAATCTGCGCCTGCAGCAGCTCCTGTATCTTTCTTATAGTCACTTAGGCAACCTCCCGTATTATTCAAGCGTTCAGCAGAAGCGGAGCGAATAACCGCCCTTTATGCGCCGCTGCCCTGAGGGTCTTGAAGAAATGCTCGTAACTCAATTATTTGGTCTATATAAGTATACTTTATTTGCGCGCTTATTTCTACATCTGTGGACAGATTTTTATCAGAAAGTACATCAATTGACCTTTTTATGTTATCCAGCGTCTTTTCGAGATGGATTATAGTTCCGCTTCCCGTTCCCGCAAAAACCCTTTTCATTTCGCTCACGGTTTCACCTATACGCCTTGACTGCGCCTGCATAACAGCTTTTGCGTCCTCGCCCGTTATTCTGCCCTCGTCAAGCGAAAGAAAGAGCGAATAGGTTTCACTAAGCAGTGCCGATGGCAGCGCAAGCGCTCCGGAAAGCGCGCTCAGCTGGGTTTCGGTGCCCGTAACGCGCATAGTAATCGGCGGAAGTGAAAGCGTGTAAAGATAGGTTTCTACGGAATGGTCGTTTTTCAGGCGCTGCTGGACGTTACGAGCCTCCTCGCGCGTTGGATATATGCTGGCGAAAAGGCGGTTCTTGCCCTCGAAGAACACATAGCCCGCCGCTCCGCGCGCTTTATACTTTTCTGCCTCCGCCGCCGCGCTTTGAACGTTTTCAAACGCCCCGAGCTGGAGCGCGGTATATGAAGCCGATGGAAGCGAAAGCTCAGCGGTGTTCTTTTCCTCGGTCGCCTTAAGCTCCGCGTGCGGGGTTGCGGTTGGCAGGGTTTCGACTATAAGCCCGCGCATTCCGCCCTTCGGAAGCATTGCAAAGGCTACGGCGATAACCGTAAGCGAAAGGCAGATAAGGTAAAGCCGATTCCTGCGCCTTCTGCGCATACGGATGCTGCGGCGGCGCGGCGAAGTTTTCTCTGTCTGCATACTGTTTGTCCCCCTCGGCGTTTGATAGGCAATACTATGACGCGGGGAGAAAAAGAATACATCGTTATACGCTTGTCAAAAAGTGTTTTTGACAAGCGTTCGGAGCAAGTGCGCTTCGCTTGCTTGCTCAGGTTTTCAGCATTTCCTTGTTCGGCTTTCAGCCTCT
>CAZUTB010000392.1:0-2511 GCA_964622905.1 uncultured Oscillospiraceae bacterium
ACCATTTCCTGACCGTGAGGTTGTAAACCGAACAAGGAACTGGTGCAAACCGGAGCAAGCAAGCGGAGCGCACCTGCTCCGAAATCGCTGCCGCACAGCCGGCGGCGTGTTTTTTGTTGTTACGCGTTGGAATTCGGGCGGCTCCGCCTGCTTATCTTTCACTCAAACATTCCATATTCTATCCGCGCCCGAAAACGCATAGCCTCAGTAAGAGGTGAAGCGTATGCGCCGTGCGGTTCTGGGCGTGGTTGTCGCGATGATTGGCGCGGGCTTTGCGACGGGCAGGGAGATAACCGCGTTTTTTACGAGATTCGGGGCTTTCGGCTATGTCGGAATCGCCGCGATGCTGATAACGATGGCGCTTTTCTTCCGCCGCCTTACGGGAAAGGCAGCCGAAATGGGCGTTTGCTCGATAGCCGCGCTGTGCGCGCATAATAAGCGGCTCTGCGGCGCTTCTGCCGCGCTTTTTGCGCTGCTTTTCTCCGTCTGCGGCGGCGGAATGCTCTGCCTGACGGGGCAGGTTGGGGCGCTGACGCTTCCGATACGGGGCGCCTATCCCCTTGCTCTGCTTTTCTCGCTGCTATCGGCGCTTCTGCTTATGCGCAAACGGCTTTCCGTAATCAGCTCCTTCTCCTTCGCGCTTTTTCCCTGCCTGCTGCTCGCGCTTGCGCTTATTCTGCGGCTTCCCGCGCCGCAGGACGCTCCGCCCCTTCCCGACTCTCCGCTCATTGCAATACCGATGGGCGTTTCCTACGCGGGGCTTAACGCGGCGGTGTGCGCCGCCCTGTGCTGCGAGGTGAGCGAGGGCTGCTCAAGCCGCTATGACACCCGCTTTTCCGTAAAGAGCGCGATAATTTTCGCCTCGCTTACCGCGCTTTTCAATTTTGCGTATCTTCGGCTTTACCCGCTTATCGCGGCGGCGGAGCTTCCGCTAATAGCGCTGCTTCGCGCATACGGCTCGCTTGGCTATCGGCTTTCGCTCGCCGTGCTTTTCCTCAGCGTTTACACTACGCTCATCTGCGCCCTGCGCTCGCTGGATGTGCTTTTCAGGGCGCGGCTCGGAGGCAGGGTGAGCGCGCTTTTAACGGCGGTGCTTCCGCTTTTTTTCTCGCTTATCGGCTTTGACGGGCTTGTCGGCAAGCTGTATCCGATAATCGGCGGGCTGTCCGCGCTGATGCTCATTCTGCTTGTTAGGAAAAGGAAGACGTAATTTAAGTAATTTTAGCTAACGAATTATCTCCGTTTTGTTTTGCACGTCAAATATACGAACATATTCTGCAAATAACAGTTGATTTCCGCGCGCTATGTGCTATACTTAGTTGCAGGTAAGCACTTTATTAGTTTTGTTACTTAAAATAAGCTTCAGGAGGTACCGCAAATGAGCCGCATTGATTTAGTCGGAAGCCCGAGCCTTCCCAACATCCCTTGGCAGGACAAGCCCGCCGACCACAAGGGAGCGCCCGTATGGCGCTACACCGAAAACCCCGTAATCGGCAGGAATCCCGCGCCCGGGGTTGCCAGAATCTTCAACAGCGCCGCGCTTCCCTATGAGGGCGGCTTCATCGCCGTGCTCCGCGGAGAGCAGACGAACGGAATCCCCTATATCTACATGGGGCGCAGCAAGGACGGAATCCATTGGGAGATTGAGCCGGACAAGATTCAGTTCAGGGACGAGGAAGGCAACCCCTTCATGCCCCACTACGCCTATGACCCGCGCCTTGTAAAGATAGACTCCACCTACTATATGATGTGGTGCGGCGATTTCTACGGAGCGGCGATTCACCTTGCTAAAACCGAGGATTTCAAGACCTTTACGCGCCTTGAAAACCCCTTCATTCCCTTCAACCGCAACGCGGTGCTTTTCCCGCGCAAGGTTGGCGGCAACTACCTCATGCTTTCGCGCCCGAGCGACAGCGGCCATACGCCCTTTGGCGATATCTTCCTCTCCGAAAGCCCCGACCTTTGCTATTGGGGCAAGCACCGCCATGTTATGGCGCGCTCAAACGAATGGTGGGAGGGCGTGAAGATTGGCGGCGGCGCTGCGCCCATTGAAACCAACGAGGGCTGGCTGATGTTCTATCACGGCGTTTCCAGCACCTGCAACGGCTTTGTTTATTCCTTCGGCGGCGCGATTCTGGATATTGACTGCCCGAGCAAGGTTAAGTACCGCTGCGAAACCTATCTGCTCACGCCCGAGGAGTGGTACGAGGAGCGCGGCTTTGTACCGAACGTAGTTTTCCCCTGCGCAACGCTTCAGGACAGGGACACCGGCAGAATCGCCATCTATTACGGTGCAGCCGATACCTATGTCGGGCTTTGCTTCACGCAGGCGGACGAGGTTGTGGAGTACATCAAGGCGCACAGCGTAACGCGCGATGATGACAAGGAAATAGGCAAACGATAAGCTGTCGCTGCGCGTTCGGAGCAAATGCGCTTTGCTTATTTGCTCCGGTTTCCAGCTTTTACTGTTCGGCATTCGCCTCACGGTCGTAAAAGCTGCAAGGAAACGAC
>CAZUTB010000393.1:0-2505 GCA_964622905.1 uncultured Oscillospiraceae bacterium
TTTCTTTACGTAGAAGCCGTAGGCTGAACAAGAAAATGATGCAAACCGGAGCAAGCAAGCCCAAGCGCACTTGCTCCGAAAGCTTGTCAAAACACTTTTTGACAAGCTTTTTATGAATAGGCATTGATTTTCTGCACATAATTTACTGCGGGAGGGATTTTTGATGGATAAAGAAAACCTGACGCAGCATGACGATTTTCCCATTATGCCGCCCTATGTGCCTATGTGGTCGCCGACGGAAAACAACATGACGCCGCTTGTTGTTCCGCCGCTTTCGGCAGACGACGAGATAATGGAGATGTACGAAAGCGAAGACGAGGAAGAATTCGATCCGAGGCTAGAGTAAATGTATAAAGCAGAGAGCGCCGCAGCCTTGCAGCGCTCTCTGTTTGTGTATCTAGGTTTTTCAGCTCTGCCGCGCGCTTTCGCCCTTTTTTCGGCAGAACAGCTTGAGCAGCCCGCGAAAGATACGCGGCGCTTTCCAGCAATACATACGAACAGCCATGCCCGTCACTCCCCCGCTCACCGTATGCGCAAATATATGCGGGAGCGCGGCGCGATATTACCGTATTGACGCCCGAGGAAACGCCGCTCAGTCGATATAGGTAAGCACGTCCGCTTTATCCTTGCGCTTCTTTTCGCGGGGCGGGCATTCCTCCGCCGAATAGCCGAGGGTCAGCGCGAGGCAGGGCGTTCCCTTCATCGAAAACAGCTTCTTGATTTCCGCAATTTTGAGCATTCCGAGTATGCAGGTGGAAAGCCCCTCGGCGCTCGCCGCAAGGCACAAAAGCATAACCGACATACCGATATCAAAGGGTCTGAAATCCTCGCCGACGCGCTTTCCGCCTAGGGAGGCGCTTACAGAGGTTGCCGTCTGTTCGGCAACGATAAGCACGGGCGCTTTCTGCGCGAATTTGTTCATCCCGTTTCCGGCAATGAGCGGGAGCAGCTCCGCGCGCTTATCCGCGTTGGTTATAACGGTGTAGCGCCACGGCTGACCGTTGCAGGCGCTCGGCGCAAGCAGCGCGGAAGAAAGCACGCGCTCAAGCTTATCGCGCTCGACCGCCTTTTCCGAATAATTGCGGCAGCTTTCGCGTGTTTTTACAAGCTCGGAAAATTCCATATTATCACTCCGTTCTCAATGCTTCCACAGGATCCTTGCGGGCGGCGATTCCGGAGGGAATCAGACCCGCGACGAGCGTGAGCAGCATACTTATAGCTATTAAGATAAGCCCGCCGACAAGCGGCAGCTGCGCAACGCCCGAGATGCCCGAGAGATTTTTGATGATTATGTTAGCGGGTATGCACAAGAGAAGCGTTGCGCCTATACCGATAGCTCCCGCAACGAAGCCTATCATGAGCGTTTCTGCGTTGAACACTCGCCTTACATCGCGCTTGGATGCGCCGATGGAGCGCAGAATGCCAATTTCCTTAGTCCTTTCAAGCACGGAGATATAGGTTATGATTCCTATCATTATGGAGGAAACAACGAGCGAAATCGAAACGAAAGCTATGAGAATATAACTTATTGCGTTGATAATCGTGCTGACTCCGCTCATCAGCATTCCCACATAATCGGTATACTTTATGGTGTCCTGCTCGCTGCCCTCCGCGGTAAGCGAGGCGTTGTATTCGTCAATAAATGCGGTGAGCTTTTCCTTGCTCTCGAAGTTTTCGGGATAGAGGTAAACGTAATCGGGCTTATCCTCGCTCACAACGCCGAACGCTTCAAGATTGCCCTCATAGGTCGCAGCGGAAACCGTTGGCGTCTGAGAATACTTGCTGAGCATTGCCGCCTTCTGCTCGTCTGAAAGGGACTCGAAATAGGCGCGCTGCTGCGGGCTGAGGCTGCTGAGGTCTACCTCGGAAACATCCTGAGCAGCGGGCTGCGCTTCACCTGCCGCGAACGGAAGCCCCGTAAGCACGTCGGTATCCGGCTGCGCAAGCTGCGCCTTTACAACCTCGGAGGCGTTTACCTTATCCATTACAAGGCGGGCGAGCTTTGAGGTGTATACTATCGTTCCCGGCTCCTGTCCGCTTGCTTCCTCGGCGGGGCAAAGTATACCGACAACGCGGAGGTTAACCCCGCTGCCGACGGCAGTTCCGGCGAAAACCGCGTCGCCGCTCATATCCTTGAAGTTCCCGTCCTCGCCCTTTACATACATATCGGAGGCTACTGTGAGCTTGAAATTAAGCGCAAGAATATCGGAGTAGGTATAGCGCGAAACCTCTGCGGAGGCGGCGCTGCCGCTCATAATATTTTTCAGCATATCGGGCAGCTCGCTCTGATTCTTTAGCCCGATGGAATAAAGAGTGTAATCGCTTAGTTCCTTATTTCGGTTTACAACAAGCGCAATCTCATCCGCCTCTGTCGGAAGCTTTCCGGCAAGCACGGAATACTGCTCCTTTTGCAGCTTTTCATCACCGATAAGCTCCTCCCACACCTCGTAGCGGGACATCATCTGAGATGTCATGCTGTCGCTGTAGGCGCTGGCGGCGGAGATT
>CAZUTB010000394.1:0-2496 GCA_964622905.1 uncultured Oscillospiraceae bacterium
CTTTGCGGTCCGCTTCCAGCCACTGGTCGATGACGGGGATATAATCTTCCAGCACCGGATAACTCTTGGGCTCGATATCCGGCAGGCGATCTTCACGCCAGTCCTCCTGGTAGGCATATTTTCGTACCGTCTCGAAGCTGTGCCCCGTCTTGCGCGAAATTTCGCGCAAACTGACCTCTTCATTTTCGTACTGGTCTTTGATATACTGTATCTGAGCCATTCTTAGCACCTTTCTGCTACCTCCTTAGTCCATGCAAACTAAGGGTAGCGCATCATGGGGGGTGCTGACAATGGCTCTTTTCATTGCCACTCCGGGGTGCTCACTTTTTGGCGCCCTTTTGCTCGTTCTCTATTTTACCGAAAACATAAGCGTAATCGTTCCGCCGTTTACGAATGTTCCGGATTTTGAACCGGAATAGCTGAATTCATAAGGGAGGTCGTCGCCGGTAAAGGTTATGGTAAACGTGAAATCCTTGGTTTTGCTCGCGCCGGTTCCTTGAACCTTTTTGGTGAGCTTAAGACTTCCCAGCTCAAGCTGCTTTGTATTTTCGCAGGATACGTTTATCTTGGTATCCTTCGTCACAGCTCCGCTCTTATTCGTCCAGGAAGTTGCGTAGCCGTTTTGACCTTCTTCCGCTTCGGTAACTGCGTAGGTAACGCCTTCCGGTATTCCTGTTATGACGGCGTTCTCTCCGTGCTTCAGCTCAAGCGTTCCGCCGCCGCTGCTTATTGTGCCTGTATGCGAGCCTGAGTAGGAGAACTCGCTCGGGCAATCAGAAGGAAGGTTTCCGAAGGTTATGCTGAAATGGAAGAAAGCGTTTCTGTCGCCGAAATTGCCCTCGACAGTTTTCTTGATTTCCAGCTCGCCGATGTTACGGCTGTTTGCAATCGGCGCGCCGCCGATAATCATATTTTGCCTGTCGCTGACAACGGCTGTATATACGGTGCTGCTCGGAGAATAGCCTGCGGGAGCTTGAGTTTCCTTGACATAGTATGTTCCTGCGGGTATGTTGGAATAAGCGGTTTCGCCGTTTGCGTCGGTCGCGGGCATATCGTAGAGCTTTGTTGCGCAGAAGCTGTCGGAGTATATTGCGAATAACGCTCCGGACAGCTTTTTCGAGCTGTCTGCTGCGTCAACCTTCGTCAGGGACAGCGAACCGACCTGCTTTTCATCGGTCACGGTTCCGCCGTTTACGCTGACAGTCTGCTCAGCGATAACCGTTACGCTGTAAACCTCATCGCTTATGCGATAGCCGTTCGGGGGAGTGGTTTCCTTCACGAAATAGTTGCCTTCGGTTATTCCGCCAAGGGTGGATACGCCATTTACATCCGTAGCGGGCATATCGGCAATCTTTGTGCTGCATCCCGCATCGGAATACAAGGTGTAGATTGCGCCCATAAGCTTATTGCTCGTGTTGCCGGTTTCACATTTCGTCAGGGTAATGCTTCCGGCAGTTATGCGCTTTGTGTTTGTTACAACGTCGCCGTTCACAATTGCCGTGCTGTCCTCGGTTATTGTTATGCTGTAAACCGTGCCGGAAAGCACATAATCGGCAGGGGCGGTGGTTTCCTTGACCCAGTAGCTGCCGGTAGGAATATGGCTTAACGTGCTTTCGCCGTTTGCATCGGTTGCAGGCAAATCAATATACATATCTGTGCATTCAGGGTCCTTGTAAACCGCGAATACAGCTCCGGAGAGCAGCTTGCCGGTGTCGTCCGCGTCAACCTTTACTACCTTGAGCGAACCAAGCGCCCTGATGTTTCCGACAATTCCGCCATTGTTTCCGTTGACAGTTGCGGTTGCTCCGGATGCAACCGTCACAGGGTAAACGGTATCATTGGCAACATATCCGTCGGGCGCTGCCGTTTCCTTTACGAAATAATTTCCGATTGGCAGGTTCAGTATTTGGCTCGTTCCGTCGCTTCCGGTTGCGGGCATATCGGCAACCTTGCTCAGGCAGCTTGAGTCGGAATAAACCGCAAATACTGCGCCTGAGAGCTTGACCGCCTTGCTTGCGGCGTCTGCCTTAACAACCTTAATTCCGCCGACGAGCTTTTCATTGGTTATGCTCGCGCCGCCAACTGTAGTTATTGCGTCTGTGGTTATATGGACGGTGTAGACCGTGTCCTTAGGCGCATATCCTTCGGGCGCAGTTGTTTCCTTAACGTAATATGTGCCGATGGCAATACCGGAGCACTCACTAACGCCGTTCTCGTCAGTTTGCGGCATATCCTGAAGCTTATCGGTGCAAGTACTGTCGGAATAAATAGTAAATACTGCACCGGACAGCTTCTTGCTTGTGTCGTCTTTGTCCACCTTGACTACCTTGAGTCCGCCCGTGTGCTTTGCATTGGCAACATAAGTGCCGTTCACAACAGCGGTCTTGTTTGCTTCTATGGTTACCGGATATACCGCAGAACTCAAGCGATAATCGGTGGGTGCGGTGGTTTCCTTGACCCAGTAGCTGCCTGTAGGAACATCGGCAAGGACACTTT
>CAZUTB010000395.1:0-2489 GCA_964622905.1 uncultured Oscillospiraceae bacterium
TTCAGCCTACCGGCGACAGCAGCACTATTCAGCGCGTGCTTCTATACATTCATAAGCATTATGCGCAGGAAATTCATCTTGAGGATATTGGCAAGCACGCGAATATCAGCATATCCTACTTATCGCATGAGTTTCCGAAGTACACCGGAAAAAGCGTTTATGAATATGTTCTTGGGTGTCGCGTAACCGCCGCGCGCGCCTTTATCGCTTCGGGCGTATCGCTTACCGATACCGCGTACCGCTGCGGCTTCTCGGGCTATTCAAGCTTCCTGCGCGTCTTTCGGCGCATAGCGGGGAAGACCCCTAACCAGTATCGCAAAGAACTTCTCAACGCGATGCCCGAATAACTTCCGTTTTCTTTTTGTTTTTCGGTTAAAAAATCATATCTTTATATTTAATTGAAATCACCCAAAAAATCAGACTTGAGAAAAAAAGACGGATGTGATATAAGCAACTATTATACTCAAACGGCGGACAGAAGCACACCTTTATAAAGTACTGCCTTCTGCTTATGTTTGAATAGCGAAAAGCCGCCTGCGATAATGGTAACCGCAAAGCGGCGTGGGAGGGTTTTGCAATGGCGTGGTGGGACATTGGGCTGAGATTGCTGATGGCTGCTGCTGTCGGCTGTGTTGTTGGAATTGAACGCGAAAGAAAGAATCGTCCTGCGGGTATGCGGACGCACGTTCTGGTCTGCGTAGGTTCTGCGCTTGTTGCTATTATAGAGCGGCTCATGATTGCGGACGCGCTTAGCATTAACCTTGCCGATCCCACCATCAATACCGGAATCAATGTGAGCATAGGGCGCTTCAGCGTCGGAGTGCTCAGCGGAATCGGCTTTCTCGGCGCGGGAACAATCTTCACCAGCCAGAAGAAGATTGCGGGGCTGACAACCGCAGCCTCGCTTTGGTGCGTTGCCTGCCTTGGGCTTGCTGCGGGAATGGGCTATTATCTCTTAAGCGGCGCGGGCTGCGCGCTTGTCATGGTAACGCTTACCCTTATGCAGCGAATGGTTAAGGTAAACGCGGTTAAGAATGTCGAGGTCAAGTTCATCCACCGCGTTGATACCCTTGCCTATATCAACACCTATTTTGAGCAAGCGGGAATCAAGGTGCTTGACGTTGACTTCCATGTTGAGAATAAGGGCAAGTATAACCTCTATACGAATCTGTACACCTTGGATATGCAGGGGAAAACGACGTACCGCGATATAGTTAATCACCTCTCCGAATACACAAACGTTCAGGGAATCCGTACTCGCAACGTGTAATAAACTCGTGTAAAACACTCCTGCTATCGCGCTTTTCGGCTGATGCAAAAAGCAGCGAATTGCTGAAATCATGTAAAGTAAAAATGCTTGACAGACACCCTGCCCATGTGTATAATAGGCAGGGTGTCAAGGAATACGTCTTTACGGAGGGCAATGTGAAAGCAACGGATATGCTTGACGCTTTGAGCGGGGATGAGGTTGAGAAGCGTCTTGCGCTCACCAAGCTCATGGATGCTTATGGCGCTCTGCTTACGGAAAAGCAGTCGCAGCAGCTTTCAATGACGCTCAATGAGGACCTTTCGCTTTCCGAGATTGCCGAGGAAACGGGAACCTCCCGTCAGGCGGTTTACGACAGCGTTCACCGTTCCTGCCGTCAGCTCTGTCAGCTTGAGGAGAAGCTGGGCTTCATCGCAAGAAGGATGGATGCGGCAAAAAGTCTCGCAGAGGTTTATGATTTGCTTTCGGCGGGAGAAGCGAAAAAGGCTCTCGGTGCCGTAAAAGAGTGGAAAGAAAAAGAGGAGGAGGATGGCTATGGCGTTTGAGGGGCTTACAGAAAAGCTGCAAAAAGCACTGCATAAGCTGTCCGGCCATGGAAAGCTTTCCGAGCAGGATGTAAAGGACGCAATGCGCGAGGTGCGCATGGCTCTGCTCGAGGCTGACGTTAATTATAAGGTTGTCAAGGATTTTATCAAAAAGGTTCAGGACAGGGCTGTCGGCGCCGAGATTCTTTCAAGCCTTACCGCAGACCAGCAGGTTATCAAGATTGTCAACGAGGAAATGACCGCGCTGATGGGCGGCTCCAACGCCAAGCTCACTTGGTCAAGCAGCGTCCCGACAATCTATATGCTCTGCGGCTTGCAGGGCGCAGGCAAAACCACTATGGCGGCAAAGCTTGCAAAGCATCTTCAGAAGCAGGGCAAGAAGCCCCTGCTCGCCGCCTGCGATATATACCGCCCCGCCGCTATAACTCAGCTGCAGGTTGTCGGTAGTCAGGTTGGAGTTCCCGTATTTGAAAAAGGGACTCAGGACCCTGTAAAAACCGCCAAGGAAGCCGTTGAAAGCGCACGTTATTATGGGCAGGATGTGCTTATCATTGATACCGCCGGCCGCCTCCATGTTGACGAGCAGCTGATGGATGAGCTTCTCAGAATCAAGAATGAGGTTAAGCCGCAGGAAATTCTGCTTGTTATCGACGCTATGACCGGTCAGGATTCCGTTA
>CAZUTB010000396.1:0-2485 GCA_964622905.1 uncultured Oscillospiraceae bacterium
GTATAAACTCCGCTTCGCGTTCGGCGCGCGTCTGCCCTAGCAGACGCGCGCCGTTTTGCTTGCAAGCTTTATTTCCTATAAATAAATTGCCTAATGCAGGAAAAGCCCTTGTATTATCGAATATACTTATTTCGGAAAACATCGCAGAAAATAACGTGAAATCTCAGAAAATGCCGCTAACCATCCCGCGCGCCTTATCCGGCGCAGTTTTTTTATCGGAGGAAATTATATGAATCAGCTGCTTTCAATCCTGCTTACTATTCTGATGCTCTGTTTGACAAGCTTTTGGAGCAAGCACACCGTACTTTTCTCCCACAACGAACAATAACCAACAGCACCGTAGGGGCGGATTCCATATCCGCCCGAACCTGCCGCACGTATAAACAGCAGGCGAACGCAGCGTTTTTTCCGCTTGCGTCCGCCGTAATTACCGTTCATTTTTACATTCCTTTATCGGCTAAGCCCTTCCGTTTATCGGTACAAATTGCTTTCCCGTATCAAAGAAAACCCGCTTTGCCGCGCTTACTTTATCTTCTTCACCGAATCGCGCAGGACGAGCTTTCCGCTGATAACCACCCTGCCTATGGAATAGCTCGGGTCGTCAATCATTCGCGTTATCGCCTTGACCGCCGCGTGGGTCATCGCGTCAAGGTCAACGGCAAAGGTGGTGAGCGGCGGGGTGCAGAGCGTTGCGAACATAAAATCGTCAAAGCCGACGACGGAAACATCCTCCGGAACGCGGACTCCCTTATGCCAAAGCTGGCGGACAAGGATATACGCGACCTCGTCGCAGTTGCACACGAACGCGGTGGGCAGCTTATCGGGCAGAACAAAGGGAATAAGCATTCCGTCCGCCTGCGAGCGGTCCTCAATGAGCCACTCGTCCTTCGCCTCAAGCCCCGCCTCCAACAGTGCCTTGCGGTAGCCCATATATCTGTCAAGAATGCTGCTCGTTGAGCGGACGCTTCCGAGGAAGCCAATCTCCTTGTGCCCCATGTTGATAAGGTGGCTCGTCAGAAGATAGCTGCCGTAATAGCTGTCCGAAACAAGCGCGTCCATATGGAAATGCTCGTTGTAAAAGTCCACAAGCAGACAGGGCTTGCCGAACGGCTTGAGCGCGTCGATATACTCGCGGCGCATCTGCCCTAAAATCATCAGCGCGTCAACCTTGCAGTTGTGCAGGATTCCCGGCTCGTTTCCCGCAAGCTCGTCCTCAGCCTGAACAATTTCAAGGATTGCGTAATACCCGCGCTCGCTCAGCGCGGTAACAATCTTGCGGTATAAATTTGCGTAGAACGCCTTATCGTCAAAGAAATGCGAGGCGATGAGGATTCCGATGCTGCTTCCGCCATTCTCCGCGCCGCCCTTTGCGTGCGCGCTGTAATGGTAGCCCAGCTTATCCGCAAGCTCCTGAATCTCCTGCCTTAGCTCCTTGCCCACTCCATCCTTGCCGCCAAGCGCCTTGGACACGGTAACGGTTGAAACGCGGAGCTGATCCGCGATATTTTTCATAGTAACTGTTTTTGCCATACCCATTCCCCTTTGTACAGGCGCGGCTTCACGAAAGCGATAAAAACGCGGCTCGGGCTAAACCGAGCGGCTTATCCGGTTATGGGCGCTTTCGTATTAACGCTCTTACGGCTATTCTAGCTGATTAAGCCTGATTTGTAAAGTAAACGGCATATCAAAAATTGCGATGTTAACGCAACTTTATTATGCCATTAAAGCGGCGCGAAGACTGTCGGTGCATTTTCCCTCCGTTTATGGTATACTTAAGCGGAAAGCCGTATAGTTAAAGGAGCAAAGCCGATGAAGGAAGCACTGAAGAACCTTACGAAGGATATGTGGAACGTTCCGAACGCGCTGACGATAATGCGCATAATACTTATACCCGTATATCTTATTTTGTTTTCATCCGGGCTGGACAAGTGGGCGCTTGCCGTGTTCCTGCTCGCCAGCTTTACGGATTACCTTGACGGCTACATTGCAAGGAAGCATAACCTTATAACTAATTTCGGCAAGCTTATGGACCCTCTGGCGGATAAGCTGATGGTCTTAACCGTGCTTATAACGCTCACCCTGCGCGGCTGGGCGAACCCGTGGCTTGTGGGAATAGCGCTCTTTAAGGAGCTGCTGATGGTTCTCGGCGCGCTTTTCCTGCTGCGCGGCGAAAAGGTTATCGCCTCAAAGATGATTGGAAAAACGGCGACCGTCGCCTTTATGCTCGCAATAGTCCTTACCTTTTTCCATACGGAGTTTGCCGCATGGGGCTTTCAGCTCGATTTCTGGGTGCTGCTCGCCGCAGTAGTCCTCAGCCTTTGCGCCCTCTGCGTTTACGCCTCCGCCGCCTATAAGCTGAAGAAGGGCAAGGCTCAGGAGGTTTAAGCGGAAACGCTGCGCCGCCAAGGGCGCAAATCGCAAGAATTGTAAGCCGCAGCGAAAAAGCGGAGCAAGATTTTTAAGTTAATATTATTAACATTAAGCA
>CAZUTB010000397.1:0-2481 GCA_964622905.1 uncultured Oscillospiraceae bacterium
CGCTTATCTCGCTCCAGCGAATGGGCGCTGTATACGGAAGGAAAGCTAAGGAAACCGCGCCCGAGGCGGCGGACGACAATATGGAAATCATCGAGCTTTGGGAGGCGTAAGCGTGAATTATGTATTAACCGTAACAACCCCCGAGCTGTCGGGAACGGTGCTTGAAATCGTCAAGGAAATGAACCTTCCGCTATCAACCGTGCTTTACGGGCGCGGAACGGCGACAAAGACGATGATGGATTTCCTTGGAATTGACAGCAAGGAGCGCAGGGTAATTGCGACTATTGCTAGCGACGACGCGACGCTTGAGCTTATCAGGAAGCAGATGCTTCGGCTCAACATCGGCGTTCCCGGGAACGGAATAGTTACGGCTATTCCGATAAAGAGCGTGGGAGGCGGTAAGACCTTGGAGTATTTGGGAGGAAGCGCGGATAAGGGGCAGGCGCCCATTATCAACAGCAAATACGAGCTGGTAATAGTTATTGCCAACGAGGGCTACAACGCCGACGTTATGGATGCGGCGCGCCTTGCGGGGGCTACGGGCGGCACGGTGCTGCACGGAAAGGGAACAAACGCAAAGGACGCGGAGGAATTCTTCAAGGTATCGCTCGCCTCCGAAAAAGAGGTTGTGCTTATCGTTTCAAGAGGCGACAGCAAGGCGGCTATAATGAAGGAGATTCTGCAAAAGGCAGGCCCGCAGACCCGCGCGGGCGCTATCGTTTTCTCGCTGCCGATAAGCGCGGTCGCGGGGCTTACGCTCATTGAAAGCCCGCAGAGCCTCGAAGAAGCAGTAAGTGGAGAAAACGCGGCAAAAGAGCAGAAGGTACAAGAGGAATAAGCTTGATACAATCCCATAAAACCTATCGCACCAATTTTCAGAGGGAAGTATGAAGGGAAACATCCCTTCATTAAATTCCGCAGTTGTCAGCTCTGCGCCCCGAGGAGCGGGATTTATCCCGCTTCCTTGCACCATTTTCTTTACGTAGAAGCCTTTAGGCTGAACAAGAAAATGGTGCAAACCGCTGTGCGTCTGCCTTAGCAGACGTACAGCGAACGCGTAGCGTCTTACTCTCCCTTTTCAGCTAAATATTCGTTCAGCTGATGTACCAGCTCGTCAACGTTTGCGCCGTGTACAAGGCAGGCGTTCTCAAGGGATTCGGCGGTCGCGTGGGGGCAGCCGAGGCAATGCATACCAAACTCCATGAAAATGCGGGCAGTGCCGCTGTCCTTGCGAAGAACCTCGCCGATTGACATATCCTTGTCTATCATAAAAACCTCTCCTTTTCGCGCGTTTTGCGCTTATGTATTGATTGTTCTCGGAATTTTGTGCGTTTAGTCCTGAATCAGGTTAAAACGCTTCATCTGCGCCTTGAGGTTTGCAAGCGTCGCTTCCTCCATATCGCAGAGCGGGAGGCGAAGCGGTCCGACACGCTTGCCCATAAGGTTCATAGCCGTCTTGACGGGCCCCGGGTTGACCTCGGAGAACAGCGCCTGAACGAGCGGCGAAGCCTTGAGCGCCATGTTCATGCTCGTTTTCACGTCGCCCGAAAGGTAGGCTGCGCAGATGTCGTGAACGTACTTCGGCATCATGTTGGACAATACGGAAATTACGCCCTTTCCGCCGAGAGAGAGCATCGGAACGGTCAAATCGTCGTCGCCCGAGTATATCGTAAGCTCGTCGCCGACAAGCGCGCGGGTTTTGACCAGCGCGGAAATATTGCCGTTCGCTTCCTTTGTCGCAACTATGTTCGGGTGCTTTGCAAGCTCGGCGTAGGTTTCCGGCTTGATGTCAACGCCCGTGCGCCCGGGGATGTTGTAAAGAATTACCGGAATGTCAACTCTGTCGGCGACATAGGTGAAATGCTTCACAAGCCCCTTCTGCGTGGCTTTGTTGTAATAGGGCGATACAAGGAGCAGCGCGTCAACGCCCGCCTCTTGCGCGTGCTGCGCAAGATGTGCGGAATACAGCGTATCATTGGAGCCTGCTCCGGCGATTACGGGAACGCGCCCCGCCGCCTGCTTGACCGCAAAGGAAATAACTCCGCGGTGCTCCTCGTCGCTGAGCGTCGGGCTTTCGCCCGTCGTTCCGGCAATCAAAAGAGCGTCCGTGCTTCCTTCAATCTGTTCCTCAATAAGCTCAGCGAGCTTGTCGTAGTCAACCTTGGAGCCGTCCTCTGTAAACGGCGTTACGAGCGCTACGCCCGCTCCGGTGAAAACGAGCTTCTTCAATCAGAGTCCTCCTTACGGCAGTCCGGCGGAACTAACCGCCAATGCGCATACGAATACTTATTCAGTATACCACAAAGAGCCGGCAGAGCGCAATATTCCGCTTAAATCGTTATCGCCTTCGCGCAAAAGGCACGCAAAAGTCCGGTTTTTTGGAAAAACACGCAGCCGCAGACACGCCGTATATAAGGATTTTTCCAGCTATATTCAAAACCTGCATAAATCTTTGCCCATATATGGATAATTAACGGAAAT
>CAZUTB010000398.1:0-2477 GCA_964622905.1 uncultured Oscillospiraceae bacterium
ACGATTTCCCTCTTTTACGAAAGCAACCGTAATAAGCAAAGCCTTAGCCTTTACGGAATTCTCGACAATGTCAAGCACATGAAGCGAAATATCGCGCATAGCTTAGTACTTGGCGATAATGCCGGGAACGTCCTCGGGAACAAGGCGGCCGTACACCTCGCCGCCAATCATCATAACGGGCGCAAGACCGCAGGCGCCGAGGCAGCGGGTAGCGTTGAGGGTGAACTTTCCGTCGGGAGTCGTCTTGCCGACAGGAATCTTCAATACCTCGGAAAGCTTATCAAGAACCTTCTGGCTGCCCTTTACATAGCAGGCGGTTCCAAGGCAGACGCCGATAACATACTCTCCGTGCGGCTCAAGAGTGAACTGGGAATAGAACGTGGCAACACCGTAAACCTCGCTGAGCGTGCAGCCGATGCTATCGGCAATAAACTCCTGAACATCCTTCGGAACATAGCCGAAAATGTCCTGAGCCTTTTGCAGAATCGGCATCAGAGCGCCCTTTTCGTTGCGGTGCTCCTCAATTGCCGCCTTGAGCTGTTCGTACTTTTCATTCTGCTGAGACATAATGAAAGCGAACCTCCTTCGTTGTTTATGGAAGCGGAGCTTCCGTATTTACACACCGCGCAAGCGGTTTATGTAACAGTTGTATGGGCATTTTGACCCGTTTGTCAGTATAACATAACCTAGCTCTCATTTCTACGATTTTCGAGTTACTTTTCGCAATTTGTTAATAATTCTACATATATTGAGGGAATAGTGCGCGAAGGAAGTCAAAAACACGCCTTCCGCTCACTCCCTCAACAGGAAGCTCAAAGCCCTTTTCCGCCATATCGCAGAGCCGATGAGCGTCCGACGAGTTAAGCTCCGTCCGTCCCTTAAGCAGCTTTTCGTTAATCTTAAGGCTCCGGCTGACCTCGACAACGGGGAGCTGCGGAGATTCGGGAAAGAAGCCAAGGCAGTTGAGAAGCCCGTTCCCGCCCCTGTTTATATGCGCGGGAATATATATGCCCCCAAACTCCGCGACCTTTTCGCAGCACTCCGAAAACGAAAGCGGAAGCGCGGAAAGCAGCAGCTTGTCCTTTTCCGCCACGGTTTCGTCCTCCTCGGTCATCACAAGCTGCTCGCCAAAAAGCGCTTTGTTGTTTTCTACCTCGGGAAGCGCCGAATAAAAGAATTCGCCTGCCAAAAGCGCATCCTCAACCTCGCGGAAATACGCAAGCAGATGCACCTCCTCGCGCGTGCAAAGCTCCATTCCGGGCAGAAGCGCAACGCCGTATTCGTCGCAAGCCTTTTTTACATAAGGCAGGTTGAACGCGGCGTTGTGGTCCGTTACGGCTATTGCCTGCTGACCCTTCAGGTACGCCATTCCGGCAATGTTTGCCGGCGACATCTCATTTTCGGCGCAGGGGCTTAAGCACGAGTGGATATGCAGGTCGGCATACATTACCTTATGCCCTTCTCGTACATGATTCCGCTTATCTCAAAGGCGGTTTTATCCGTTGAAAGCACTGCAATCTTTTCAGCCTCAGCCTTGCGGTACGCGTCCGGCTCAAGCTTTACATCCTCGGGAAGTATAACGCAGCTCAGCTCCATCAGCACGGCTACGGCGATTACGTTCATATGCGCCTGAACGGTAGCCCAAGCCATTCCCGCCTCGGCGTTCGCCATTACCCAGCTGAGCATATCGCACGCATAGCCGCCGGTTACCTCCTTGTCAAGGTCTGCGCTGGCGACCACGGATTTTGCGTCAAGCAGCTCCATAATATCTCTGACAGTCATAAAAAACACCTCCGTTATTCTCTTTCGCTCTGCGCAAGCTCAACCATCTGCTGAGCCATCACCGAGAGCTGTTTTTTCATTTTATGGATGCAGTCCATCTCGCGGGCAAAGCCGCGTACTATATCCTCCGCAAAGGTGCGGCAGGTGGGCGAGCCGCAGCTTCCGCAGTCATAGCCGGGCAGCTCCTTGGCGATATGCTCCATTTCCTCCATCTTGCGCATCGCCTCAAGCATATCCTCGTCAAGCTGCATAACGCTGTTCGGCAGAATAGGCGCGTCCATGTAAACAGGAACCTCGTCAAGTATTTCCTCATCCGGAGGCTTAACCTCGCCCTGCTCCATTCTCGATTCTACAAGCTTTCTTATCGCGTTCCTTGCGATATACGGGTTCTCGAAGCAAAGCGGACCGCCGACGCAGCCGCCCGTGCAGGCGTTGCCCTCGACGAATTCCAGCGAGCGGAGCTTGTTGTTTTCAACATCCTCCAGCACATGAATCACGTTTTCTATTCCGTCAACGGCAAGCGCGTTATCGGAGAAAATGCTCTTGCTCTCCCCTCCGCTTCTGCCCCAGCCAAGCCCGTATGCGCTGGACTCAACAAGGCTTTCGTCGATAGGTGCTTTCTTCGCCTGAGAGGAAAGCAAGCCATAGATTTCAAGCATTGAGATTGCGCCGTCAACCGCGCTCTGTGTGTGCCC
>CAZUTB010000399.1:0-2459 GCA_964622905.1 uncultured Oscillospiraceae bacterium
AAACCAATGAAAAATTAAAAGAAATTTTTCAAACCTTCGCGGATACTTTTTTCTCTCGCTCGTATAAGTTGAGTAGGAGGGGGGAGTGTAATGATTCACCATAGCGAAGCCGATACTGAACCCGGCATATCCGATTTGGACTTCTCATCCGAGAACATTTCATTCAGAGACAAGCTTTTGCAAAAGATAATACAAGGCAGCAAAAACGATGAAATCGTCGCTCTTGACGATGACGCTTTCCTTGAGCTAAACGCCGCAGGCAGCGGCTATCGGTTCAAGGATAAGGAAGAGCAGAAGTGACGAGGTTTCGCGCTTTGCTGTGCTGCAACCGCGCTGACAACCGCATAATTCCGTGTATCGGCAAGCTTCCAAAGACCCGAGCCTTTCGGCTGTGCCGAGAGCAGCCTCGGGTCTTCTCTTTTCGGCATAATGTGTTATAATGCTCATGGATGATTTATGTCAAATGAATAGCGCCATAGTCTAGCGGCTTATCATTAACGGGGGTGATAGAATGAAATTCAAATATGTCAGAATTCAGGGCAGAGAGCGCGCCGCAAATACAAACTATGCCAAGGGCGTTTTCAGAATGTGCCTGAAGCTTATCGAGGACGAGGTTATGGACGAGGAGGACGCGGGGCTTTTCCGTGAAATCGACGATTGGTTTACCCATAATCTGCCTTATCCGTCGCAATGCATGAATCAGGAAAAGGTCGTCTGCTATTTCAAAACAGAGAACGCGGAAGAAATGATGAAGATGATTCATCCCGCAATGTGGCTGCTGGACAGGTATCATCATCCCTTCTACGTTGTTTACACAAATTACCCGGGCGAGATTGTCTATGAGGACGATTATCAGGTTGTAGTTAAGGTCGAGGATGAAATTATTGAGTGAAATGGTTTTGAGTCATTCTGCAAATTTTTCCGGTAAATCGAAAGTGATATGCTAAATATGAGAGGTAAAAACTCTAAATCTGTGCGCAAGAAGCAAAGACAGGCGGGCGCGGGTTTTGGAACTATGTCATTCCGGATGGTTCAGAACTTCCGGAGCGCTGTTCTGTTAAGTTTTCTGTATAAACACCACCCGCAGGGCATAGCCCTGCGGGTGCTTGGTTACTTTATTCTTTTCTTTCGTCTTTACCCGTTTATCAGCGCTATCAGCATCATAAACGGAGCGACGCCCTTATAATCGCCTGCGCAGACTTCCTCGCCTATGTAATATTCGTAGCTGCCGTCACGATAGGGAACTCCGCCAAGCCCCGCGACGCGGCATATTCCGGTAAGCGACATTGCGCCGTCTTCATTGGTTTTAAGGAAGGTGCGCTTGATTGCCTCAAAGCTTTCAATTCCCGCTGCTTTTGCACTTTCGGGAATAAACCCGAGGTCTGCGCCCTTGATTAGCGAATAGGAAAACATTGCTGAGCAGGAGCATTCAAGGTAATTGCCCTCGCGACGCGGAGCGTCCATAACCTGATACCAAAGTCCGCTTTCGGAGCGGCTATTGATTACTGCGCTCATCAGCTTTCCGTATATTTCCGCAAGCGCCGCGTAATCCGTATGCTCCTTTGGGAATACCGCAAGAACGTCGCTGAGCGCCATTGCGTACCATCCCATTGCGCGTCCCCAGACGTGCTTGGAGCGCCCCGTGTCCTGCTCGCACCAAAGCGACTGTCGGCTCGAATCCCATGCATGGCGGCAAAGCCCGCTTTCATCTATGGTCTTTTCGTAAATGAGCTTAATCTGCTTTGCGGCAAGCGCAAAGTATTCGCTTCTTCCCGTCAAATCGGCGCATTCGCACATGAACGGGCACGCCATGAAGATTCCATCAAGCCACATCTGATTTGGATATATCTTCTTGTGCCAGAAGCCGCCCTCCGGAGTGCGCGGCTGAAGCAGAACCTGCTCCAGCAGCTTTTCGCACGCCGAAAGGTACTTTTCGCTCCCGAAAATCCTGTAAAGCCTCAGCGCCGTGCGCCCCATGCATATGTTGTCTAGGTTGTAGGATTCTCTGTCATAGGTTTTTATGCTTCCGTCCTCGCATACGAACTTATCCGCCATTTCCTTTGCGCGGGAAAGGTATTTCTCATCGCCGCTCTTTTCATAAAGGTCTATAAGCGCCTTTGAGAAAATGCCTGCCTCGTAGCACCATTTATTGCTGTAAAGCGGTGCTTTATTCAGCTCTCCGTCAACAAAATCCTTCATTACCATATGGCGCACCTCCGAAAATAATTGGATAATATGAGCCGAAAATCAAAACGCTTTCTGTTCCAAAGCATTTGAAATCATACAAAGCTGCGTTTTGACACCTTGATAGTATCTGCTTTTTCCTTGCTTGTAAATATGCCGCGGGCGGAATTGCGGAAAATGTCAAGGGATTTTGCTTTCTGAATACCTTTCTCTATGTGAATTTAGGTCAAATTTGTCCGTCAGGCAGCCTGTTTGTCTATTGCAGTATAATGGAA
>CAZUTB010000400.1:0-2453 GCA_964622905.1 uncultured Oscillospiraceae bacterium
GAAGCCGAAATCGTTGACGACGCGCTGAACCGCCATTCCGCCTGCGGAAATAACCGCGTTCTGCGCGGCAACAGGCGTTCCTAAGCGAATCAGCCTTTTGCAGAGCGGCTTATCAAGCTTGAAATCATCCTTTTTCGGCACGAGCGCCTTTGCTTTTTTCAAAACGAATATGCAATATGCGGCGGAGAGGCTCTGCGAGATGACCGTTGCCGCCGCCGCTCCCGCAATTCCGAAGCCGAAGCCGATAACGAAAAGAAAGTCCAGCAGAATGTTTGCGGCAGAGGAGATGAGCATTGCGTAGAGCGGGGATTTTGAGTCGCCTACGGCTCTCAGCGCGCCAGCAAGCAGGTTGTAGCAGGTAACGAACGGAATTCCGATGAAGTATATGCGTATGTAGGTTATAGAGCCGTCAATTACTCTCTCCGGCGTTTTCAGCAGCCTGAGCACAGCTGCCGCAGAAAGCTCGCTTACGGTAAGCGCTGTCACAGCAATTGCCGCGCTCAAAAGTATTGACATCGCGAACGCTTTTTTCAGCCCGTCCTCATCCCTTGCGCCGAAGCGCTGTGACATGAGGATGGAAAAGCCCTGAGTAAAGCCTATAAGTATAGACAGCACAAGGTAATTGAACCAGTCAGCCGCGCCCAGGGACGCAAGTGCGTCAAGCCCCGCGTAGCTGCCCACGATTGCCGTGTCCGTAAGCGTGTACATTTGCTGAAACACGCTGCCCGCCATAAGCGGAAGCGCAAAAGAAATGAGCAGCTTTGCAGGGCTGCCCGTTGTCATATCCGTTGTTCGTTTTTTCTCGGCGGCTTTAGTCATCATTCATCTCCGGATGTATCTGTAATGAGTATTGAGTCATCGCCCGAAAGCTCGCTCGCGGTGTTATCCTCGGCTTTCTCGGGTAGCTCCGGAAGCTGAGTCAGGTCCGTAATTCCGAAATGGCTCAGGAACTTGTCCGTGGTCACATAGAGTATCGGATGCCCAACAGTGTCCTTGCGTCCCGCTTCGGCAATAAGCCCCTTTAGGGCAAGGCTTTGCACGGAGTAATCGCATTTTACGCCTCTTACAGCTTCAATTTCGCCTCTGGTGCAGGGCTGGCGGTACGCAATTATCGCAAGCGTTTCCATTGCGCTCTGCGAAAGGCTTTGCTTCTGAACGGGCTGCAAGAGCCGCTCAACATATTCCGCGTATTCGGGGCGGGTTGAAAGCTGAACGTGCTCGCCAAAGCGCCGCAGGATTATCCCGCGCCGCGCAAAGGTATATTCGTTGTCAAGCTCCTCAAGCCCTTGCCTGAGCTCATCCTCGGCAACGCCTATCGCTTCCTGCAAATCCGTAAGCGCCACCGGCTCGCCCGCAACGAAAAGTATCGCCTCGGCTATATGCGCCGTTTCCTTAGCCTGCATTCTCTTCCGAAAGCCTCCCGCGGTATAGTTTGAAATCCTCAAATTCGGCGTCCTGCTTAACGTGCGCCTTCCCAAGCCGCAGAAGCTCAAGGAGCGCTAAAAACATCGTAACCACCTCTTCGCGGCTCGGCTCGTCGGTAAGCAGCGAGGAAAATGGAATCTCGGCGCGCTGAAGCCGCCGCAAAATATGGAGCATACACTCCTGAACCGTGAAGCTGTCGCGCCTCAGCACGCGCGTCATAGCCGCAAGCACGGGCGCTTCCTCGGGCGGGCGGCGGTTCGTAGCGCGAAGGAACGCCTCAATAAGCCCGTCAAGGGTAATTCCGACAAGCTCAAACTCCTGCGGGGGTAGCGGGTATTCCTCGGGCAGCTTTTCGTACATCGCCTTAGCCGCCTTCTCAAACTCCGCCATATTGCCCGCGGTTTCCTTAAAGCGCTTGTATTCCTCCAGCCTTCGGATAAGCGCCTGCTCTGGGTCTTCCTCCTCGCCCTCGTCCTTCGGCGGCTTGGGCAAAAGCGCTCTGCTCTTTATCTCTAAAAGCGTTGCCGCCATCGTGAGGAATTCGCTTGCCGAGTCCATGTCAAGCTCGCCGATATCGTCCATTCCGGCAAGATACTGGTCGGTTATTTCGGATACAAATATATCCTTTATATCTATTTTCGCCTTTGATATCAGGTGCAGCAGAAAGTCCAGCGGACCGTCGAACTGCTTTAGCTTAACGTGGTACGGCATTTTCAGCCTCCCGTAATCATCGAAAACAGCTGTATAACCCCGCTCTGCACCGCGGTGGTTATTGCGCTCATCACATTGCCGACAACATCCGTCGTAAGGCAAATGAGCATCATTATTCCCATGCCGATGCGCTCATAATTCTGCGGGAGGAAGCTCTTTCCGTTCCGCGTTATTAAAGAGCCGAGAACGCGGTAGCCGTCAAGCGGGGGAACGGGAATAAGGTTAAACACCGCAAGACCTAAGTTGACTATCGAGAACTGCATAAGGAAAGAATACTCATATTGTAGCCAGGGGGTCTTGAACCACATATTCATAGA
>CAZUTB010000401.1:0-2423 GCA_964622905.1 uncultured Oscillospiraceae bacterium
CTAAGGTTATTCACTACTACCTATACGATACTCCCGAGGAGGTAGGAAGGGCTTACGGCGATGACGAGCCATGAAGCGGCTTTGCCCGCGTTCCGGATAAGATATATGCGGTTTATAACGACAGAGTAAAATGCATCGGCTTTCATGAGGACGCGCACCTTATAACGGAGAGCATAAACAATCCGCCGTATGCAATGCTTCGCGAAGGAATCGCAATGTATTTTGACCGTGTATGGTGGGGAATCGCAAACGAGTCATGGACGCGCTGCTATATTAATAAAGGAACGCTGAAAAGCATTAGAGCTTGGATAGACGACGACGCGTTTTATGAGGTCAGCGAAGCCGTAAGCTATCCGGCGGCCGGAGCCTTTACCGATTACATAATAAAGCGCTTCGGAATAGATACATACTTGAAATTCTGGGCTAATCTGCAATCGGAAGCCGAGCAGCTTTTCGAGAAATGCTTCGGAATAAGCTTTGCCGCCGCCTGCGATGATTTTATCGCTTACATGAATATGTTCAAGGACGACGGCGCAGTCGAAAAAAGAATGGAAGAAATGCTCGCAAAATAAAGCGCTGCACAGATATTGCTTAATGCTTACCGCACTGCCGACCGTGAGTATCAGGAGGAAATATTGGCGATACGCATTTGGAATACGCGGAGTTCGGAATAGGCACTTTCAAGCGCGAAATCTGCACAAGGCTTGGGGATAAGCTCTGGAACGATATGACCGACGGAATTTGCCTTCCCGATATAAATACGGAGGGAAGCTGCGGCTGCGCAAATATGTTCATATTTATGAAGCGGCTTGAGCAGACAGCAAGCGCAGAGGATGTTAAGGCTATTCTTTGCAAGGTAAGGCACGGGCTTCACCCTTCGCAGTCCGAATGGGCGCGCAAGGAGTTTCTCGAAGTCGGCAATCTTGACGCATTTCTCAAGAAACATTTGGAGCAGGAGCTTGACAGCTTTATAGAGATGAGCAGGGAGCATAAGGACTTTTACGGTCAGTACATAACGGACGAGGTATTAGAGTTTGTGAAGGCTCATCCATCAATGCTGGCGCCCGAAAGGAAGGGCAATAAGCTTTACTGCACCGCATTCCCCTGCAATATGGAGGAATACCTAAAGGCAAAGGACGATTTGCGAAAACGTTACCACGCCTGCCACTGCCCCTTCGCCAAGGAATCAATTCTTTCGGAGAACACAGTTTCACGGGCGCTTTGCAATTGCAGCCTCGGGCACGTTATGAATTTTGTTGAGGCTTTTCTTGGACGCGAGCTGCACGGAAGGGTCTTGAGCTCAGTGCTGAGCGGCGATTTGCTATGCCGCTACGAGATTGATATTCCGGATGATGTTATGGCGGAGTTTGTTGATAACTAAGGCTTAGGCAGGATTATCCTGCTATAAGCGCTTATATTCTCCGATTTTTGAGCATAGCCTGTAGCCTGTATGCCCATTATCTGTTTATTATGATTATCGGCGATTTTTCGCAAAAGATGTATTGACAGGTCTATTTTCTTCCGTTATAATATGTGCAAACGTTTGAATTAGATGCGCGCAGAAACCAAGCTTTGAATGCGCCGTTTCGAGCAAACGATTGCACAAGCTCTGCTTTTACTTCGCTCAGCTACGCCGGCTGCTAACGTTGAAATGGCGGCGAAAGCCGTTAAATTATAGGAGGGAAACTGTAATGAAGAAGGTTCTGTCAGTACTGTTGGTTCTCGCAATGTTGTTGGTGCCCGTTCTTTCGCTTGCGGAAGACACGCCCGTAACCCTGCTCGTGTGGGAAAGCGACGGAGTTGAGCTGGACTTCATCAAGGCTGCCGCCGAGAAGTTCACCGCAATTAATCCCAACATCACCTTTGAGTTCAACACCGTAGCGCATACCGACGCCGTACAGAAAATGGAGCTTGACGGCCCCGCGGAAGTCGGCGCTGACGTATTCGCCGCTCCCCATGACAAGCTGGGTCAGGTTGTCGCCGGCGAGCTTGCTCTGCCGAACGATGCCGCTGAAACCGTTAAGAACGATTTCATGAGCGCCGCTTACAACGCCACCACCTACGGCGGAGTTACCTACGGCTATCCTATGGCAATCGAAACCTACGCCCTGTTCTACAACAAGGACCTCATCGACGAAGCTCCTACCACATGGCAGGAAGTCGAAGAATTCTGCGCCGAATACAATGACCCTTCCCAGAACCGCTACGGCCTTGTTTGGGAAGTCAGCGCTCCCTACTACAACTACATCTTCATCAGCGCTTACGGCGCGGACCTGTTTGGACCTGCCGGCGACGACCAGTCCAAGCATGAAATCAACAGCGAAGCTTCCATCAAGGGAATGACCTACGTCCAGTCCCTGAAGGACAAGATTCTGCCTGTTGCCGCTGATGACCTCTCCGGCGCATTCTGCTCCTCCGCTTTC
>CAZUTB010000402.1:0-2420 GCA_964622905.1 uncultured Oscillospiraceae bacterium
TATCCTCCTAAATTTAAGTTTGCGCTCGCGGTATGCGCGCGCCAAACATTATTTGCTGTTAAAACACTCGGATGCCGATACATAAAACCTCTGCGTTCATTTGCGCAAGCGGAAGAATAAATTCATAACCCGCGCTAAAGCATGAAAACGGAAAACGTACAATTGCGAAACGGCAGCAGCAGCGCGTAACCGGCTGATTTACGCGGAGTATAGCACCAAAACAGTCTGATATGGACAAAATTAACCCATTTCGCAGTATGTCGGAAGAATTGAATACAAAAAATGCGCAGTTTGGCAAATGAATATCGCCATAGGAAGATATGCATATGGACAGACATTAAATAAGGTAGTAATATACTTATGATATATTGATGTGATTAAACGATAGCTTTAAGGACGCTCAGAACAACAGTGAGGTGTTATATAATGAAGCGTTGTATTCTGTTCCTGCTTATACTCGTGATGCTTTCCGGCGCGTTTTCCTCCGCCTTCGCCGGCACGGTAGAATGTCCTATTCTCGAAACGGGAAGCTATTTCCCCTTAAAGGAACCGATAACGCTTACGGCGCTGGTTGTCAACACCTCGGGGCAACTGAGCGTAACAAACAGCTATGTGCAGAAGTGGATTAAAGAGAAAACGAACATCGACCTTCAGATAGAGTATGAGTATCTGGACAGCGAAGGAAGTATGCAGCTGAACCTGCTGATGGCATCCGGAAGCAAGCTTCCGGACATTCTGCTCTGCACCAGATGGAGCAAGGCGGAATGCTCGCTTTACGGCGCGCGCGGGCTTGTTATTCCACTTCAGGATTATCTCAAGGACTGCCCTAACTGGAACAGGCTTACAGAGCTTTGCGGGCAGCGCCATGTGAGTGATTTGACGATGGCTGACGGCAACATATACTGCTTCGGCTCTGTAAACGAGTGCTATCACCTTACGCATCAGGCGCGCATGTGGGTTTATCAGCCGTGGATAGATAAGCTCTGCGGCGGAAAGCTTCCGCAGACGACGGAGGAATTCTACGATTACCTTGCAAAGGTGGCGACAATGGACCCCAACGGCAACGGAATCAAGGATGAAATTCCGCTTACCGGTCAGATAAATTCAGGCTGGGCGACCGACCCCTTCACCTTTTTAAGCAACTCATTTGTGCAAAACAATATGATACTCGGCTCAACAAACCACGTTGTAGCGCCGGGCTGCTATCTTGACGAAAGCGGAAAGGTTCACCTTGCGTGGACGGAGGACGCTTACCGCGACGCGCTCCGCTATATAAACCGCCTGTATTCCGAGGGGCTGCTGGACAGCCAGACCTATACGCAGAACAATGAGCAGATGGACGCGCGCCTGAGGAGCGAGCCGCACCTTGTAGGCGCTGCGCCGGGCGGCTTGATGCCCGAGGCTTCCTACGGGCTTGTGACAGGCGAAGACAACGACTGGAAGGACTGGACCTGCCTTGAGCCGCTTGAGGGCCCCGACGGAGTGCGCCTTACCTATCAAAGCGACTATGATTATTTTTACAACTGCAACGGCTTGATAACCCGCGATTGCGAGTACCCCGAGATTGCCGCGCAGCTGTTCGACCTTTTGTGCAGCACAGAGGGAACGCTTGTGCAGAGCTACGGCAAGGAAAATGTCAACTGGGAGTATTGCAGCGCGGAGGACGGCGTTACGATGAATGACACCGCGCCGCTTTACCGCTACATAAGCTCCTCCGAAAACGCAAGCACGAACGGAACCGCGGGCTGGCCGCCGGATACGCATATCGGCTCTTCCTTCCTCTCCTTCAGAAACGCAATGCGGGTGGACAACGAATTCAACGGCGAGCAGTTCCTGTGGGATTTAGCGGCGCTTTACGAGCCGTACAGCCCCGGAATGGAATCCGTATTCCCGAACCTTGCCTATACCGCAGAGCAGTCAAAGCAGATAACGCAGTACACAACAACAATAGAAAATTATGTATCACAATCAATGGTGCAGTTCATAACGGGCAGCCTGAGCGTTGAAAGCGACTGGGACGCATATCTATCCATGCTGGGCAGCCTTGACCTGAGCGGCTTCCGCGAGCTGCTGCAAACGGCGTATGATGCCTCAAAGACGGCGGCAGCGAACAGCGCGAAATAAGCGCGCGGCGCAAACATGAAATAAATAAGGCGCTTGCCGAGCAAGTAAGCACGGCAGGCGCCTGTATAAAAGCGGAGGAAAACACAGATGGAATACCTTATGCATTACAGCAAGCCGGCGGACGCCTGGTGCGACGCGCTTCCGATGGGCAACGGAAGGCTTGGCGCTATGGTTTACGGGCACGCCGCAATCGAGCGCATTCAGCTTAACGAGGACAGCCTTTGGTACGGAAAGGCTATGGATCGCAACAATCCGCGTCTGAAGGAAGCTCTGCCCGAGATTCGCAGGCTTGTTTT
>CAZUTB010000403.1:0-2418 GCA_964622905.1 uncultured Oscillospiraceae bacterium
AAATGTTTCTGCACGGGCGAAAGCGGGCGCAGAAATCCATTTCAAGGGCAAGGCTGAAAAGCTCCGGCGAAAGGCTGAAGCTTGTGTGCGGAATTGCCGCCGCGGTGATGGTGCTTTGCCTTAGCGTTGTGCTTTCCTTAGACGGAAACCGCAGAGAGCCGGTAAGCGCGCGAAATCCCGCTGCAACGCTGTCGCTGAGCGGGCCAAGTGCCTCGGTAACCGGCATAAGCTCTCCCATGCCCACAGCTACGGAAGCGCCGACCGAGGTTAGTACCGAAGCGCCCACAGCAGAGCCTACCGCGATACCCACCGAAACGCCTGCGGAAAGCCCGACGGAAGCGCCAACGCCCGAAGCGGAAAAACCGGAGAGCAGGATAGTCCCCGACAAGTGGGAGGGCAAGCACTATTTTAACGAAAATCCGGACGGCAGCGAGCCGAAGGTAAGCTATCTGGCAAGCGATGAGATAGTATACGCGCAAAAGGCAGAATACGGGAATTGCAGCCTGACGGAGTACTACGATGAGGCGACGGTTCAGCCTGCGCTTTCCGCAGAGTATGTAAAGCTTTCCGGAAGCACGGTAGCTATTAAATGGGCTGACGGCGACAGCTTCTGCCTCTGCTGGGACGACGGCGGAAGAACGCTGCTGCTTACGGCAAAGGACGAAGCGGAGCTTATGAAGCTCGCGGACGGAATAACGATTATTAACAGTGAAACAGAGGAGCAGAAATGAAAAAGATATTGATAGCGCTTATGCTGACGCTTCTGGTTTTGATTCCTATTGCGGCTTTGGCGGAAGACGGTGCGGCGGGGCTTCCCGACGAAATCATGAATTCCCTTACGGAAAACACGGCGTTTCGGGATTACGACATAATCTCGTGGGCTGAGATTTCCGACACGGGCTATATTTTCGTTTCCCTTAACAAGGAAACGCGCAACCGCCTTGTTGTTTACAAGTTCAGCGATACCAAGAACGCTTGGGCGTACAGCTTTTACAGCGACACCGCAATGGCAAGCGGCAATGAAAGCTATATAGAGGACGCGTCCGGCACAGGCAACATTATTGACGGCAGCGAGTGCGAAAACGCGGTTATGTGGTCGCAGCGCCCCGACGACGGCGAGTCCTTCAACCACGCGGTATGCGCGGAGCTGAAAAAGGGCAAATGGTACGTTGCTTCCTACTCAACCGACCAGCCCAAGCCCGCCTACATTAACATAACTTCAAGCGGTCTTACCTATTACAATCAGTACAGCCTGAAAAAGTACGGCAAGGCAAACGGAGTATTCCAAAACGAGCTGCGCTATTTCAGCCTGAGCGCCCTGCCGAAAACGCTAAGCGAGGCGTATGAAAAGCTCTCCAACCCGCCCACTATCCCCACAGGCTCCTTTACCGTTCAGAATGTCAAGTTTAACGGCAAGGAAAAATATGACGTTTACTCGGGTCCCGGCTGGGATTACTACCGCGCCGCGAACGGCAAGGCTGCCGTATCCACAAACGACTGGATTCAGGTTTTCGGGCGCGAGGGCGATTGGCTGCTTATAGAATACGCCATCTCGGACGGGCAGATGCGCTTTGGCTACATATCCTATTCGGCGGTCGGAAGCAAGGGCGTTTCGGAGCTGAATTTCGTCGCTATTTCCGAGCATACCGGCAAAACGACTGCCCTTACGGATGACCCGCTCGGCAAGAAGGGAACGGTTTTAACGCTTGCTGAGAACACGGAAATCAAATGCCTTGCCAACATGGGCGACTGGATGTATGTGGAATGCGAAAACGGCTTGGGGCAGACCACGCGCGGCTTTATTCCTCTGAGCGCGATAAGCTACAACAGCAACACCGTAAGCCGCACAGCAGAGAAGAATTTCGGCAGCTATACAGCGTCGGTGACCTTTGGCTTAGGCTACACTATGAACGTTACGAGCAACTACAGGAAGGCTAGAGGGCTGGGCTACATATGCGCGGAAATAGTCCTGCCCGCAAACAAAACCGATATTGTCGCTTATCGGCTTTACTATAACAACACCCTGCTTACGGAAACGAGCGCCTGCACCGAAGCAGGCAGCGACCCAAGGATGTTTTGGCTCGACAACGTAGGCGTAACGACCTCGACAGCGGGAACGCTCGGGCTCTGCCCCGTATACTCGGACGGGAGCGTAAAGACCGATGAAATGCTGACGATTACTTTGGAGTAAGGGAAGCACTGAAAAGAAAACCTAATCGGTATTACATACAGCAAAGCCGCCGCAGCGGAGCGATTCCGATGCGGCGGCTTTATTATTATATGTTATTAAGCTTTGCAGAGCGTTCCGGCTTATAACGCTCTTACCTGTGAAAGACCCTTACCCTGATTACGCCGTCCTGAGTTCTGATGTTCTCGATAACGTCGGCGGTCGGCTCCTGCTCCATCTCAAGCACGGTG
>CAZUTB010000404.1:0-2413 GCA_964622905.1 uncultured Oscillospiraceae bacterium
GAGGCTAGAGAAGAAACAAAAAAAAAAATTATTGACGAACGCCCTATATGCCGCATCATAGAGAATAACGCACTCGTTCTGCAAGGCGTAATCAACAAATTTTTTCAACTGAAAGCGAGTTAAAACCGTTCCGGTCGGGTTATTGGGATAGCAAAGATAGATAACATCAACCTTTTCCTTCGGAAGCTCGGGAACAAAGCCGTTCTCCTCAAGGCAGGGAAGATAAGTGAGCCTTGTCCAAGCCGCAGCCTTTTCATCATATTCCCCCGCGCGACCCGCCATTGCGTTTGTATCAACATATACGGGATATACGGGATTGGGAACGGCTACCCTGGAATTCTCTCCGAACAGCTCCTGAAAATTGCCCGTATCGCTTTTCGCTCCGTCGGAGATAAAAACCTCGTCAAAATCAAGCTCTACTCCGAATGCTTTATAATCGTGTTCGCGTATCGCGTTTACCAGAAAATCATAACCGAAATCGGGACCATAGCCTCTGAAGGTTTCACGCTTGCCCATTTCCTCCACAGCGGCTTTCATAGCGTCAACAACCGCGGGACAAAGCGGAAGCGTAACATCGCCTATACCAAGCGATATAACGTCTGCTTCGGGATTATTCTGCTTAAATGCCTTTACTCTGCGCGCCACTTCCGCAAACAGATAGCTGCCGGGCAGTTTTTGATAGTTGCTGTTTACCGGTATCATCTGAATCTCTCCCCCTAATCAGCCTAAATACTCGCCCTCGAAAACATATTCGGCAGGGCCTTCCTGATAAAGATGGTTGTCATCAGCCGACCATTCGAGCTTAAGCGTTCCGCCTACAAGCTCCATCGTAACCTCTCTGTCGGCTTTTCCGTTGAGTACGGACGCAACAAGCGCAGCACAGGCGCCTGTGCCGCAGGCAAGCGTTTCTGCGGAGCCGCGCTCCCATACTCGCATCTTGATATGCTTCCTGTCGATAATCTGCACAAACTCGGTGTTTGTCCTGTTCGGGAAAATGGAATTGTTCTCAAACTGCGGTCCGATAAGGCTAAGCTCAAGAACATCAACATCCGGAACGAAGGTAACCGCGTGAGGATTTCCCATCGAAACGCAGGTAATTGGCCACTGATGCCCCGCCGCAGTAATGCGATGGCCAAGCACCAAATCACCGCCGATATTTACGGGTATCTTCTGCGGGTCAAGCTCGGGAGTCCCCATATCAACGCGCACGCTCTTAACAATCCCGTTCTCATCCGGATTGATATGCAGAATCTTTATTCCGCTCTTAGTGAGCAGCGTAATCGTGGTTCTATCCGTCATCTTTCTCTCATAAACAAACTTGCCTATACAGCGGGTTGCGTTTCCGCAGTTTTCAGCCTCGCTTCCGTCGGCGTTAAAAATCCTCATGCCGAAATCAGCCGAATCACAAGGCTCTATAAGCACAATCCCATCGCTTCCTATTCCGAAATGAGGCTTGCTCATTTTGATAGAAAGCTCTTCGGGATTGCTGACAGTTTCCTCGAAGCAGTTGATAAAAATGTAGTCGTTCCCTATTCCCTGCATCTTGGTAAATCGCATCGGCAATTCTCCTTCCAAACGTTTACCCGATTATTATACACGAAAGCGCCGAGAATTTCACTCAAATTCAAAGAAAATACGGATAAGAGGGCTTTTATCGGTATAATATGAATTACAGAACAGCTAATTCGGCTTGAAAAGGTAGCCGCAAGCATATATAATGCACTTAATCCATAACTAACGGAGGTATAACTATGAGCCGTTTGGGCGATTTATTGCAGACTGAGCGCCTGCGCCATAAAATGACCGCGAAACAGGTGGCAAAGAAAGCCGGAGTCAGTGAGAAATACCTTATTGAGGTTGAAAGCGGAAAACGAATCATTGCCGATGATCAGGCAAGGCGAATCCTCAAGCTTATCGGGCTTACAGAGCAGACCGAAAGCAATTTTTCTCTCGATGATATTGCGGCAACGGTTGACCTTTCCGCCGCTTCGCCGTCGATTGAAAAGGAAATCAAGCAAATCCCAAAGGAAAAGCCGAAGCCGATAGCCAGCGCAGGCGACAGCGCCGAGGGCGGAATATGGCTTGACGCGCTTGCCGGAGTTTTGAAGCGTGTTCCTGTTTACAACGCCGTCATGAAGGAAGTTGACCACAAGGTGCTTCCGGTACTAAACGGTAAGATTGAGAACGCGGTTGCCGAAAAGGTTTTCTATTTCCTTACTCCCGACGATTCAATGCGCGGCTTCCGAATTCTCTCCGGCGACCTTGCGCTGATAGTCCCCGCGCAAAGCCCAATTGACGACGCGATAATGCTTGTCGAAGCAAATGAAAGGCGAGCGCTCAGGAAGGTTCGCAAGCAGGACGCCACTCATGTGCTGCTGCAAAGCTTCGGGCGCGAGTATAATGCGGAAGCATT
>CAZUTB010000405.1:0-2411 GCA_964622905.1 uncultured Oscillospiraceae bacterium
TATCAGAAATTCTGGTAAGAGGAAGGAGCTGCGAGGATGTATACAACAGAGAACAAAATCGTGCCCTTCAAGTACCCTTACGAGGCAATGCCGCTTGAAAAAAGGCAGAAGCATCTGCCCGAGCGCAGCGTGTGCAGCCTGTTTCCCGCTGAGAACACGAGCGAGGTTTTTGAAACCGGAAACGGAATTGAGCGCGTTGACATGACCGGCGACCCTTATGAGGAGAGCATGGGCTTCACGCATGAAATGCTCTATGAGCCCAAGTGGAAGAACACTCCCGAGCCTCCCGATTTGACGCCTGTTATGGCGGAGGTTCGCCGCCTGCTTCGCGAGGGCAAGTTCGTTGAAGCGGCTAACCTTGTTGAAAAGCGCCAGCTTGAATGAACCACGGCTACGTTACCCGCGCGCTGCAAACGAGGCATAACCCGTATCAGCACCATATGCCCGACCTGCAGGGAGCAATGCCCGCCATTCTGCTTGAAATGTGCGTTTATTCCAATGAAGGAACCGTGGAGTTCCTGCCCGCTATGCCCGCATCGCTTGATAAGGGCGGAATTGACGGAATATGGCTCTACACCTTCACAAAGCTTGAAAAAATGGACTGGACAAAGACGGGGCTTACCGCAGCGCTTACCTCGTCCCGCGCTCAGACCCTTACCCTTCGGATGCGCCGCAAGGGTGCGCGCTTTATCGTAAACGGCACCGAGATTCCTCCCGAGGGCGACCATATTGAATACGCGTTCGCCAAGGGTGAAACCATTAAGCTCGAAATTCACTGGGAGGGCTGATTGACAATGAAGAAGGAACAGATTCTTTCTAATCAGGCGCTCAATCAGCACGCGCTGTTCTTTGACCCGCTCAATAAGGTTCCCGTCGCGGAGATGGTTGACGGTAAGAGGCAGCTCCGCTACGTTGATGAAAAGCAGGGCGTTCGCGTGCTTGACTACGGCAAGGCTGAGTTTAATTTCCTTGCGCCCGAGGCTCACAGCGTCAGCGTAAAGGGATGGGGCGGGTCAATGCCCGAAACCTACGAGCTTAAGCCCATCGGAAACGGCTACTGGCAGTGCGTGGCGGAGGGAATCGCAGGCGGCTTCCATTACTGCGATTTCTATGTGGACGGAGTAAAAACCATCAACACTCTTGCGCCTATGGGCTACGGCGGCTTCCGACCCGTTAACTATTTTGAAATGCCCGCCTGTGACGATGACGCGTTTTGGCTTATGCAGGATGTTCCGCACGGAACGGTGCATATGGAGCTTTACAAATGCAGCATGACCGGCAAAACCCGCTGCTGCTACGTCTACACCCCTTATGGCTATGACGAGAATTTCGATAAGAGATACCCCGTCCTCTATATACAGCACGGCGGCGGAGAAAATGAAACCGGCTGGCTGTGGCAGGGAAAGCTCAACTATATCGCCGATAACCTGCTCATAAAGGGCGAAATGAGCGAAATGCTCATCGTTATGAACGACGGCTACGCCTTCCGCCCCGACGGAAGCGGCGACAAGGCAGCGGGCAGCGTTGACGATATGCTCTGCAAGGACTGCATTCCCTTCATTGATAAGAAGTATCGCACCATTGCAGACCGCAATTCCCGCGCTATGGCGGGGCTTTCAATGGGCGCTATGCAGACCAACGCGGGAGTATTCAAGCATTCCGACTTCTTTGCAAATGCGGGAATATTCAGCGGCGGCTTCCGCGAGAAGGGCTTCGGGTTTGACGGCTCATCCTTCATGGGTAGCTCCGACAGGTTCAAGGCGGGCTTCGACCTTATGCTTATAACGGTAGGCGAGCAGGAAAACGGTTATCGGGAGCTTAAGCAAAAAATTGCCGATTACAACGCCAAGGGCGTTCCGATAAGGTTTGAAAGCTACCCCGGGTATCACGAGTGGGATGTATGGCGCCATTCGGCGCGTGCGTTTTTGAAGCTGCTGTTCAAGGAGGAGAAAAAGTATGAATGAGGCTGTAAATTTCCTTAAGGCTTGCGGTACCTTCTATGTTGCCACCTGCGAGGATGGGCAGCCGAGGGTTCGTCCGTTCGGCGCTCTGGATGTGTATGAGGATAAGCTCTACATCGTTACCAGCCGCGAAAAGCGCGTGTTCAAGCAACTCCAAAAGGACTCTAAGCTTGAAATTTGCGCTATGAATCCGGACAGGCGCTGGATTCGCATTGCGGCGGACGCCGTACTTGACGACAGGCTTGAAGCCCGCGAGCATATGCTCGAAACGAATGAGGGCTTAAAGAGCCTCTATTCGGCGGATGACGGAAAGATGGTTGTTCTGTATCTGCAAAACGCGGTTGCGGAGATTACCTCCTTTGGTCCGCAGGTTGCGGGAATGTTCCCGCATGAAACCATAAGATTCTGATTGGCAAATGGTATATGGACCTATCGGGCATCAATTAGAAG
>CAZUTB010000406.1:0-2411 GCA_964622905.1 uncultured Oscillospiraceae bacterium
TATCGTCGTCCACTTCATCCTCGGGATAATCTTCGTCGTCATCGTATTCCTCATCGCAGAGCATTTCCTCAACCTCGGTGAGGTCCTCGTCGATGGCTTCCATGTACTCGTCAAGGTCGTTAACCGTGGTGTCGATGCGCTCAAGCTCCTGCGCCATTTCCTCCATAACGCCAAGCATATGGAGAATCATCTTGCCCTCGTTGCTTTCCTTGTTAAGCTTCATTCCCTCGGTAAGGCCTTTAAGGTAGGAAACTATGTCGGTAATCTTGCTCATTCTGCCGCCTCCTTTATTAGTTGTCATAGCTTCTGAAAATATGCGCAAAGGGGCTCTACACACGGCAGAACCCCTTTTGGCTAATCGGTTTTTTTGATTACGCGCGGGACATATACTCGCCGGTGCGGGTATCAACGCGAATCATATCACCGATGTTTATGAACAGGGGCACTTTAATCTCATAGCCGGTTTCAAGCGTCGCGGGCTTAAGGGTATTGGTGGTGGAATCGCCCTTGAAGCCGGGCTCGGTCTTGGTTACTTCAAGCTCAACGAAGTTAGGCGCCTGAACGTCAAACGCGGAACCCTTGAAGAAGCGAACCTGAACGTTGGTGTTCTCCTTAACGTACATGATGGCGTTCTCAACCTGCTCCTTGTTAAGGGGCATCTGCTCATAGGTCTCAAGATCAATGAAGTAGTAAAGGTCGCCATCCTTGTAAAGATACTGCATTTCCTTGGTATCAATGACTGCCTTGGGCATTTTGTCCGTGGGGTTGAAGGTGCGCTCAACAACCGCGCCGGTCATAACATTCTTGATGGTGGTGCGGACGAACGCCGCGCCCTTGCCGGGCTTTACGTGCTGGAAATCAACAATGTTCCAAACTCCGCCATCCCACTCAACCGTAACGCCTTTTCTGAAATCTCCCGCCGTTATCATACAATTCCCTCCAGCTTCATTTGGTCTAGTATTATTGCGGAAGCGCGCCGCATTAGCGCCCTTCCTTTATCCGCAAGGCTGCCGCTTTGCGCGGGCGAATTGCCCGCCTACTCCGCACCGGATTCTATGGCGCGGATTACAGAACGAGCAATTCCTTTTGAACACCGATTAAGGAGCGATACCCGTTATCCGTTACAAGGCAGGTATCCTCAATTCTGACTCCGCCGATTCCCGGCACATAGATGCCCGGCTCAACCGTCATAAGCATATTGGCGCGAAGCGTTGCTCTGCTTGCCGGACTGAGGCGCGGCTCCTCATGGATGTCAATTCCAAGGGAGTGACCGAGGCCGTGACCGAAGCGGCCCTTATAGCCGGCGGCGTCGATATAATCGCGGGCGATTGAATCAACCTGCGGGCAGGAAGCGCCGGAGCAGAGCGCCTGCTCCGCCATAAGCTGCGCCTGAAGCACAGTTTCATAAACCGCCTTCATTTCGGCAGTAGGCTCGCCTACGGCTACGGTGCGCGTCATATCGGCGCAATAGCCGTTAACCTTTGCGCCGAAATCCATAGTCACCATATCGCCGTTCTTGATTACATTATCGCCCGGAACGGCGTGCGGCAGAGAGCCGTGAGCGCCTGCGGCAATAATTGTGTCGAACGCGAGCTTATCCGCTCCGTTCCTGTACATATAATAATCAAGCTCGAGCTGAACCTGCTTTTCGGTCATACCCGCCTTGATGAAGCCGATAATATGCTCAAAGGCGCGGCAGGAAACCATGCAAGCCTTCTCGATATTCGCAATTTCGCCCGCGTCCTTAATCTGGCGCATACGCTCGGGCTGAGAATCCATAGCCGTGATGGAAACGCCATCGGGCAGAAGCGCGCGGAGCGCGTCATGCTCGCGCATTGTAAGCCCGTCCGCCTCAACGTATACGGCGCTCACATGGTGCGAAAGGATTATATCCCTCACAAGGTCAAAATGGCTGACGCCGGTGCGGATGCACACGGTTTCGCAGTCCGGAGCCTCAAGCTGAGCCTGCTCCTCATAGCGCGAATCCGTGATTACATAGGAGCGCTCCGCAAGCGAAAGCAGATAGCCCTCGCCCTTATAGCCGCTCAGATAAAAGATGTTTGAAGGCTTGCTGATAAGGTAAGCCTGATAGGGCTGCATACAGGTTTCGCTGATGAATTCCTTGATTCTGGGCATTTCGGAAGCCTCCCGTGCCGACCCTTATAAGGCGGCAAATTTCACGGTTACTGATTAACCACCATGTATTTTACCATAAAGAAAGGCATATGCCAATAGTTTTAGCAATAAAAAGGCGCATCCTGCCGCATTTATCCTTACTTTGCGGCATTTTCGGCATCCATAAACAGTATGACCGTTTTGTGCGGCAGTATTTTCTTCAATCCGGCAAAGAACCTGATTGTTGCTTTGGGGATGCAATGAAGGGGCTAGCCTCTTCATTTAGAATCCGCAGG
>CAZUTB010000407.1:0-2411 GCA_964622905.1 uncultured Oscillospiraceae bacterium
CTTACGCGCTATGAGCTTGCCCAGCACCGCTTTTCGGGCGATATTCCGCGCCAGAAGGACGTGCTTATCTACCGCAAGGGAACAATGCTTTCACCTATGGACGATGCGTTCCTCTCCGCGCTGCAAAGCCAGCAGGAGAGCCTCAATGACTATGCCGACTGATTAAGGAGGGGCTAACATGAAGTACTGCCCGCAATGCGGCTGTGAGTACATGGACAACGTGAAGGAATGCCTTGAGTGCCGCGTTCCGCTTTCCGATAACCCGCCCGAGGGCGCTGTGTGGGCTGCGAGGGTGAGGGAGCCGGAGTGCTGCTACATCGCCGCGGATGATATGCAGGCGGACCTGCTCTGCGATTTTCTCAGGGACAGCGGAATCGACTGCTTCCACCGCGGGAACGAGTTCGGCGGCTATAACAAGGTCATCTTCGGCTATTCGGTTTACGGCGAGATGATACTGGTCGAAAAGGATAAGAAGGACGAGGCGCGAGCCTTGGTTGAGGAGTTCCTTTCCGCGCCTGTTGAGAGCGATGAAAGCGCGGACGCCGCGCTGCTTGACGGAACGCCGGAGGAGATTGCGGAGCTTATCAAAGAGGGCGGGGACGCACCCTACGGCGACGAGGACGAGTAAACAATGAAATCACCGTGCAGGGGCAAAATAGGAATTATCGCGTGCGCCTTAATAATAGTGCCCGCGTTTTTGCTTTGCTTCTGCGCGGGAAGCGTAAGCATTCCGATAGGCGAAACCGTGAAGATTCTATTTGGAACGCTGAAGGGAGAAGCGCAAAGCGGTGCATATGCGTCAATCCTCCTTTCCGTAAGGCTTCCGCGCGTCATCTCCGCACTGCTCTGCGGCGCGGCGCTGTCCCTTTCGGGCGCGGCAATGCAGGGCTTATTGCGCAATCCGCTTGCCGACGGCTCTACAATAGGCGTTTCCTCGGGCGCTTCGCTTGGCGCGGTGCTTGCGATTCTCGCGGGCTTTACCCTTCCGAATCTGCCCATATCGGGAACGATGCTCTCGGCGATAGCGGCGGCAATGCTCTCAATGCTCCTTATAACCGCTCTTGGCTACGCCTTTGACAAAAGCCTTTCGACACAGACGATAATCCTTATAGGTATCATATTTTCTATGTTCGTTTCCTCCGTTCTCAGCCTGCTCATTGCGTTTTCGGGCGAAAAGCTGAGGACTGTCACCTTCTGGACGATGGGCTCGCTCGCCGCTTCGTCCTATTCGGGCGCGCTTTCCCTGCTTATAGCGCTTATCATCGGCGGCGGAATAATTCTTTCGCTCTCGCGCGAGCTTAACGCCTTTGCGATAGGCGAGGAAAACGCGCGGCATATAGGCGTAAACGTAAGGCGCGTAAAGCTCCTGATAATGGCGGCAGTCAGCGTGCTGATAGGCGTTTCGGTCGCCGTCGGCGGGTCGATAGCCTTTGTCGGGCTTATCGTTCCGCATATGACGCGGCTCGCGGTAGGGCCCGACCATAAAAGGCTGCTCCCGCTTTCCATGGCGGCGGGCGGAATATTCCTCATGCTTGCGGATTTGGTTTCGCGCGTTATCATCGGCGGCTCGGAGCTTCCGATTGGCGTTGTTACAAGTTTAATCGGCGCCTGCGTCTTCCTTTTCATCTTCTTTCGGCAGAGGAGGCGCGCGTGATGCTTAACGTAGAGGGGCTTTCGGTGCGCGCGCAGGACGCGCTGCTGCTGGATAATATAGGCTTTTCACTCTCTGCGGGCGATTTCTGTATGCTCCTTGGACCCAACGGGGCGGGCAAATCCACCCTGCTCGGCGCAATCTGCGGCGCTAAAAGCGCAAGCGGAAGCATTGAAGTTTGCGGAAAGCCGCTCCGGCAATACAAACCGAAGGAGCTTGCAAGAAGGGTCGGCTGCCTCTCTCAGCGATATATGACGGACTATGATTTCACCGTCCGCGAAATTGCGGCAATGGGGCGCTATGCCTATGGCTCGGGGCGGCTTTTCTCCTCAGCGGATAGCGACGCTGAGGCGGTTGACGCGGCGCTTCGGGCGGTGGATATGCTCAAAATGGCGGACAGACGGCTTTCATCGCTCTCGGGCGGCGAGAGGCAGCGGGCGTTTCTCGCGCAGGTCTTCGCGCAGTCGCCGTCTATTCTTATGCTTGACGAGCCTGCCTCCGCGCTGGATTTGCCCGCGCAGAGGGAGCTTTTTGCGCTTCTCAATAAATGGCTTAGCGAAAAACGCGCGGAGCGAGCTATCCTCTGCGTTATGCACGACCTTTCGCTTGCCCTCTCCTGCGGCAATAAGGCGCTGCTGCTCTCCAAGGGAAAGCAGGCGGCGTTTGGGAATATACGGGAAGCCGCGAGCGGGGAAAAGCTCCGCGAGGTATACGGAATGGACGTTTGCGGCTATATGCGTAAGCTTGCGTCCGTGTGGGA
>CAZUTB010000408.1:0-2400 GCA_964622905.1 uncultured Oscillospiraceae bacterium
GCAAGCCTCTCATGCAAAAAGCATAAATTAACCTAAGGTTAGCCGCGAGCAGTAAATACTGCTCGCGGCTTTTTGCGCTTCGCTTTCGGAGCGAGCGAGCTTGCGACGAGCTTGCCTTTGCATATGTACAGCGAAAGCCTGTCAAAAATACTTTAACAAGCTCAAAAGATGTTATTGACCTTCCCGCGTTTTATGGTAGAATAACTATAGCCCGACGCATGAGCATTGAGCGACAACAACATATTTTTACCGACGCGCCGCTTCTGCGGTATATGAGGTGCGAAAAAATGAGCTGGCAGAGCGAGAAGCTGACTTCACACAAGTTCCTATATTTAACGCTTTCCTTCTGTGCAATTGCGCTTTTGCTGCTTGCGCTTGTTTTGGCACTTTATACCGCGGATAACCTGAACTCGTTTTCGGAAGCCGTTGTCAGCCTTGAGGACGGCTGGACGCTTACTGCCGATATCGGCAAGCCGCAGGAGGTTTCGCTCCCGCTTACCGTCCCCTACGGAGTTAACGGCGAGTACACCTTAAGGCGCGTTCTCAGCGAGGAAAGCGGCGTTCTTTCAACTCCCGCGCTGTGCTTTTACTCAAATTATGTGGATATAGCGATATTCCTGGATGATGAGGAGCTTTATTCCTTCGCGTCCACAACGTCCGCGTTCCTCGGCTCAACGGGAAACACATACCATTTTGTGCGTATGCCTGCCGATTTTAACGGGAAGACGCTTACCGTAAAGCTGCGCGGACAGCTTTCTAGCAGCATAACCTACCTTATAAAAGCGCCGCTTCTGGGTTCAAAGGCGACAATGCTCAGGAACACGGTTTTTGAAAGCCTGCCGTCCATAATTCTCGCGGGCTGTATGCTCATTATCGGGATAGGGCTTGCGTTTATGGACGCCGCGTTCCGCAAAAGGCTCTCCTTGGGCGTTTCAGCCGCCTACGCCTCCGTATTCGCAATCCTTTTCGGAATCTATGTGTTCTGCGAAACCTCGTTCGCGCAGGTCATGTGCCCGAACGGGTTTGCGCTATCCTCCGCAACGCTCACCCTGCTTGCGCTTATCCCCATCCCGCTCATAGGGCTTCTGGGCGCGGAGGCGACAAGCCGCCCGCACATTATTCCATTTGTGTTTATGATTATCTGCGCCGTCAATTTCACGGTTCAAACGCTTCTCAATGCCCTTGGTCTTGTCAGCCTGCGCTCGATGATTCCGTTCACGCACGGGATAATCATCTCGGCAATTCTCGCAATGTCCGTCTGCATTATTGTCAGCGCGCGGAAAAACCGCCATGTCCCCGTATCGCTTCTCGCGGCGCTGCCGATGATTGCGGGCGGATTTGCGGATATTCTGCTAATCATTTTTGAAATCCCGTCCTTCAATAACAGCTTCTGGTTTTCAATGGGCGTTTCGGCGTTCGTAATAATCGAATTCTGCGGGTATATCAAGAGCTTTTTCAGGCTCTACCGCTCCTCTCTCGAGGCTTCGCTCCTGCGCGATATGGCGTACCGCGACGCGCTCACGGGAATCGGCAACCGCAACGCATATGAAAAGAGCCTCGCGGAGATTGAGGAGAGCGGCGATAAGGACGGAATCTGCGCGATTGTGCTTGATATAAACGACCTCAAGCTCATAAACGACACCTACGGCCATACCGCCGGCGACACCGCAATACAGGAAACGGGCAGAATGCTGAGCGTGCTTGCGCCCGAACCGTCCATGTGCTTCAGAACGGGCGGCGACGAGTTCGTTGTCCTTCTCAAGGGCTATAACGACATCAAGACGCGCGAGCTGGCGGGGCGGCTTGCCTTAGAGGCTAAGGAGAGAGGGCGGCGGCTTGCGATGCCGCTCAGCTTTGCCTCGGGCTTCGGCAGTTATTCCGACGAGGACGGCAGCTTTCTGGAATTCATCAAGCGGGTTGACACGCTTATGTATTGCAGCAAGCGCGATTTGAAGCTGAGCAGGGGCTGTGCAAACGCCGCAGGCTAAGGAAAGCTGCCGAAAAACCGCTGCATTTATGCCCTGAAACGCTTCTCCGCTGCCGCGTCTGCCGTTTATCTGCTCCGGAACTTACTTTGGGAATTAACTTTTTGTGATTTTGTTGTTCCTTTTTGAAAAAAACTGTTGACATTCTCTCTGAATTCTGTATAATATATTTCGTTGCCGATAACGCGGTATGCGCCATTAGCTCAGTTGGTAGAGCACCTGACTCTTAATCAGGGTGTCCCGGGTTCGAGTCCCTGATGGCGCACCACAAGCCTTGAATCTTAACGATTCAAGGCTATATTTTATGTTTGTCAAAACATTAGTTTTGACAAACATTCGGCGCAAGCAGGCTTGCGCCGAGTTTCCAGCTTTTACTGTTCGGCATTCGCCTCACGGTCGTAAAAGCTGCAAGGAA
>CAZUTB010000409.1:0-2395 GCA_964622905.1 uncultured Oscillospiraceae bacterium
GCGGGAACCTTGCCCCTGTCCGCGCCAAGGCTGACAATGATATATACCGTGTCGCCCTTTTTCGCGGAGGTGTCCATAGCCGGAGTCTGGCTTATTACATAGCCCTCGCGAACGGCCTCGTGATGCTGGCGCATTATGCTTGTATTAAGCCCTCTGTCCTTATTGAGCTTGACCGCCTCGGCTTCCGTTATATCAACCAAATCGGGAACGGTCACGGTATTCACAACCGAGTCATGAACCGCAGTTATGCCCGCGTAAATCGACACTATGACAAACACGAGCAGAGCGATGGTCAATAGCGCCGAAACCACACGCGTCTGCTTTCTGGATTTTCCGCGCTTTATGTTTTTCAAAACTCTTCCGGGTTCTTTTCCGCTGAGTATTCTTTGGCTTCCCGTTGCCTGCTTGCTTTCACCCGTGCCCTGAGCCTTTTGGCTTTGCAGCAAATCCTCAGCCATATCTCTTGCGCTTTGGTAGCGCTCCGCAGGGTTTTTCTCCATCGCCTTCATGACAACGCGGCAGAGAGCGGGAGGCACATCCGGCGAAAAGGTGGTTATAGGCGCGGGCTTGTTGCGAATATGCTGCATAGCAACAGCCACGGGCGTTTCACCGTCAAACGGCACATGACCCGTTAGCATTTCATACATAACAACGCCGACGCTGTAAAGGTCGGAGCGCTCCGTTACCGGCTCGCCCTTTGCCTGCTCGGGTGAAAAATAGTGAACGCTGCCCATAACGCTGTCCGCTTTGCTTATCGTCTGCGTGTCAGCCATTCGTGCTATGCCGAAATCGGACACCTTGATAAGCCCCTCCGAATGCACAAGCACGTTCTGCGGCTTTATATCGCGGTGAATTATTCCGTTTTTGTGCGCGTGCTGGAGCGCGGAAAGAATGCGTATCGCAATCTGCGTTGTTACCTGAGGGCTGAGCCGTCCCTTCTCCTTGATAATCTGCTTGAGCGTTTTGCCCTCAACATACTCCATTACTATAAAGCGGTTATCCTTATCCTCGCCCACGTCAAGAAGATTTACTATATTATGGTGGCTCATCTTGCTCGCCGCAAGCGCTTCCCTGTCGAAGCGCTCAAGGAATTCCGCATCCTGCTTGAATTCGGGACGAAGAACCTTTATCGCGACATCATGGCCCGTTCTGAGGTCAATCGCCTTGTATACTATGGACATACCGCCGTTTCCTATTACGGAAACCAGCTTGTATCTTCCTGCGAGTATACGCCCTATCATTCTTTCACCTCCTGCACCATCAGCAGCACAAGGGTGATATTATCTCTGCCGCCTGCGGCAAGGGACATTTGAAGCAGCTTTTCAGCCGCGTGCTCGATGCTCTCGCTTTCAAGCACCAAGCGCATATCCTCGTCATCTATATTTCCGAAAAGCCCGTCGGAGCAAAGCAGCCATACGTCGCAGGGCTTCTTTTCGGCGATGATTATATCGGTATCAACAACCTTGTCCGTCCCTACCGCACGGGTTATAACATTGCGGTACGGGTGAGTTTTCGCCTGCTCCGCGGTGATTCTTCCCGCCTTCAGCAGCTCGCCGACGACGCTGTGATCTTCGGTCATCTGCTTGAGTACATGGTCGCGCAGAAGATAGGCGCGGCTATCGCCTATATGCCCTAAGATAAAGCTCTTTCCGTTATCCCAGAGCATTGTGAGCGTAGTTCCCATCCCGCTTTGCTCCTTATGCTCGCAGCTGGATTCAAATACGCGCTTATTGGCTTCATCCACAGCTGAGCGAAGCTCTTCCTCAGAGGGAGCTTTTTCATGAAGCAGCTCGCTTATTGTGGTCACAGCCATAGCTGACGCTATTTCGCCCGCGTTATGGCCGCCCATCCCATCCGCGACCGCATATATACCGTCCTTTTTGGACACAAAAACGGTATCCTCGTTGTTCGCGCGCACCTTGCCCACATGGGTTCTGTACGCTGCGAGGATTCCGCTTTTATCCTTCTCGGGCGGTCTGTCAATGCTCAGCCTTTCCTGAATCGCTATGCTCTGCTTCTTCTTAGTCATGTATCTCCCCCCATGGTATGCCTGCGCAGCTGTCCGCACGCGCCTTCAATATCATCGCCCATCTCACGCCGCCTTGTTGCCGAGATGTGCCTTTCCTCAAGCGCTCCAAGAAACAGAGAAACCTGTTTCTCGGTTACGCCCTTTAGCCCGCGTTCGGGCACTGAGTTGAGCGGTATAACGTTTACATGGCACTGCATATTCCTCAAAAGTCCAGAAAGCTCTGCGGCATGAGAAACATCCGAGTTAACTCCGTCTATCAGCGCGTACTCGAATATCACGCGCCTTCCGGTTTTCTTGATGTAGAGCTTGCACGCCTCGATAACCCGAGCAATCGGGTATCTGTCGGCTATCGGCATTATCTGCTTT